>NZ_QMIN01000068.1:0-5804 GCF_003287795.1 Actinomyces sp. Z5 | reverse complement strand
CGGCCCCGGCTTCCGCAAGGAGCCGGGGCCGCTGACTGTTGGCGCAGGTGTGGGTCAGATCAGGCCCATGCCGGCGACGGCGTTCTTCTCATCGACCAGCTCTGCGGCGGAGGCGTCGATCTTGGCGCGGGAGAAGTCGTCGATCTCCAGGCCCTGGACGATCTTCCACTCGCCGTTCTCGGCGGTGCAGGGGAAGGAGGAGATGACGCCCTCGGGTACGCCGTAGGACCCGTCGGACATGACCGCGGCGGAGGTCCACGCCGAGGTGGTGCCCAGGCACCAGTCACGCACGTGGTCGATGGCGGCGGAGGCGGCGGAGGCCGCGGAGGAGGCGCCGCGGGCCTCGATGATGGCGGCACCGCGCTTGGCGACGGTGGGAATGAAGTCGTTCTCCACCCACTCGCGGTCGGCCAGGATGTCCGTGATCGGCTCGCCCTTGATGGTGGCGTGGGTCAGGTCGGGGTACTGGGTCGAGGAGTGGTTGCCCCAGATGGCGACCTTGTCGATGTCGGAGACGTGGCAGCCGGCCTTGGCGGCGAGCTGGGCCAGGGCCCGGTTGTGGTCCAGGCGGGTCATGGCGGTGAAGCGGGACGCCGGGATGTCGCCGGCGTGGGAGGCGGCGATGAGCGCGTTGGTGTTGGCGGGGTTGCCGACCACGAGGACCTTGATGTCGTCGGCGGCGCCGGCGGCAAGCGCCTCGCCCTGGGGACCGAAGATGCCGCCGTTGGCGGAAAGCAGGTCAGAGCGCTCCATACCGGCCCGGCGGGGCATGGAACCGACCAGGAAGGCGATGTTGGCGCCCTCGAAGGCCTGCTTGGGGTCGTCGAAGATGTCGACGGAACCGAGCGTGGAGAAGGCCGAGTCGAACAGCTCCATGGCCGTGCCCTCGGCAGCCTTGACAGCCTGCGGGATCTCGAGCAGGCGCAGGTTGACGCGCTGGTCGGGGCCGAGCAGAGCACCGGAGGCGATGCGGAAGAGCAGCGCGTAGCCGATGTTGCCGGCAGCGCCGGTGACGGTGATGTTGACGGGGGCGTTGGCCATGAAGGACTCCTTCGAGACAGTCAGTTGGGCCGCGGGGGCCGTTGACCAAAGCCTATGCCGTAGCGCGTACGAAGACTTGGGACGATGGCCGGAGCGGCCGCCGCGCATGGGGAGATCTGGGCTACATCCCGGCTCGGGAGGTTCAGTGGCTGACGGCGTTGGGGCCGGCCGCGGCGGCGGAGGCCTCGAGTTCCTCGGCGCTGACCACGCCGTCGACACTGACCCGGTCCAGGTACTTCATGCCGTCGAAGGCGAGTTCGCGGGTGTTCTCCGGATCGCCCTCGGGACCGATGCGGCCGTGGGCGAGCCGGTCGACGACGATCGCGATGGCACCGTCTCCGGTGACGTTGGTGGCGGTGCCGAAGGCGTCCAGGGCGATGTAGGTGGCGATCATGAGCGCCACCTGGGCGTCGTTGAAGCCCAGCATGCTGGACAGCAGACCGGTGGCGGCCATGATGGCGCCGCCGGGCACGCCCGGGGCGGCCACCATGGTGATGCCGAGCATGAAGATGAAGCCGATCCACTGTGCGGCCGACACGGACAGCCCCTGGGTGAGGGCGATGGCGAATGCGAAGGCGAAGATCTTCGAGGTGGAGCCGGCCAGGTGGATGGTGGCGCACAGCGGCACGGTGAAGGAGGCGACGGCGTCGGCCACGCCGTTCTTGCGAGCCTGCCGCAGGGTCACCGGGATGGTGGCGGCGGACGAGGAGGTGCCCAGGGCGGTCAGGTACGCGGGCAGCATGGTGACCAGGGCCTTGAAGGGATTCCGGTGTCCGACGGCACCGGCCACCAGGTACTGCACCCCGAGGATCACCACCTCCAGCAGCAGCACGACCACGACCACCCGCAGCAGGGTGCGCATGATCGCCCAGGCCTCACCGGTGTAGGTGAGGTTCAGGAAGATGCCGAAGATGTGCAGGGGCAGCAGCGGGATGATGATTCGTTCGATCAGGGCGGTGATGATGGCGCGGAACTCGATGAAGCCCTTGCGCAGCACCCCGCGCGGCACCATGGACAGGCCGATGCCGACCACGAAGCTGAGCAGGAGTGCCGTCATCACGCTGACCGCGGCCGGCATCTCCACGCTGAAGTAGGTCTCCAGGGCGCTGCCGGGCTCCTCGACGTCGGTCAGCGTCGTACCGCCCAGCACGCGGGGCAGTGTGGCCGCGCACGCCAGGTAGGTGACGAAGCCGGCGAACAGGGTGGAGCTGTAGGCGATCGCGGCGGTGATGGCGAGCCAGCGGCCGGCGCCGCGCCCCAGATCGGCGATGGCGGGGGTGACCAGGCCGATGATGATCAGCGGGATGGAGAAGCTCAGGAACTGGCTGAACAGGTCGGAGAAGGTGGCGAAGATCCGTCCGATCGGCACGGGCACCAGGTGGTTACCACCGATCTGGATGGAGCCGAGCAGCAGGGCGAGGATGATGGCGGCCAGCACCCACACCAGGATGCCGCCGCGGGCCAGGAAGCGGCGGACGGGCCCCGGGGACGCCTGCCCGGCGCGAGCTTCGGGATGCGGGGATGGGTTGCTCATGTGCTGCCTTTCGGCTGGATGCGGGCGGTCGGGGACCGCTGGTCGGCGGCAGAATGCCACACTCGCCCGCGCCCGCGCGCACCGGTACCGCCCAGTGACCCGGTTCCGCCCGGCAGTAGGCGGTCGGGCTCACGGTTCTACCGTTTCAGCGCACGCGCGGCAGGTTCGCGTAATAGGACAGGGCAAACAGGCCGACGGCGAGCAGCAGCCCGAAGACGACGTCGAAGGCGCGCCCGCGGGCCGCGATCCAGGTGCCGTCGGGGCGCTGGAGCCGGATGATGGCCAGGGCCAGCACCTCCGCCCCGAGCCAGATGACGGCCAGGCGCCGGTGGCCCAGCAGGGACAGTGCGGGCACGGCCGCCAGCCAGGCGGCGACGGCGACCACCGCCAGGGTGCGGTAGGGCTGCTGCCGCTGGGGACAGTCGTCCACGGCGTCACCCCTGCGCGGGCCGACGGCGGGAGCATCGGCAGATTCACCGGTCGGCGGCACGCCGTCAACCGCCCCGTTCTGGTTGCTCACGGCCGCTACCTTAGCGCCTCCACCGGCCCTCTGCCCGCGTCTACTCACCCCGCATCCCGCCGCCCGGGTGCGGCGGGATGCGGTTGGGTGCGATGGCGTCAGTGGGCGAAGTGCCGGGTGCCGGTCAAATACATGGTGATGCCGGCGGCCTGGGCGGCGGCGATGACTTCCTCGTCGCGGATGGAGCCTCCGGGCTGGACCACGGCGCGCACGCCGGCGTCGACGAGCACCTGCAGGCCGTCGGCGAAGGGGAAGAAGGCGTCCGAGGCGGCCACGGAGCCGCGGGCGCGCTCGGGGGCGGGAGCTTCGGCGCCCTCGGTGCCTGCGGCGTCGGCGGCCGCGTCCCCGGTGGCGCGGGCGCCCAGGGTGTTGGCGCGCTCCACGGCCAGCTTGCAGGAGTCCACCCGGTTGACCTGCCCCATGCCCACCCCGACGGTGGCCCCGTCGTGGGCCAGCAGGATGGCGTTGGAGCGCACCGCGCGCACGGTGCGCCAGGCGAAGGCGAGGTCGGCCAGGGTGGCCTCGTCCGCGGCCTCGCCGGACACCAGCGTCCAGCCCGTGGGCGTGTCGCCGGGCGCGTCGATGGCGTCGCGCTCCTGGACCACGGCGCCGCCGGAGATCTGCTTGACCTCCCAGCCGCCGCGGGCGGGTGGGGCAACCACCAGGATGCGCAGGTTCTTCTTGGTGCTCAGGATCTCCAGGGCCTCGTCGTCGTAGGCGGGGGCGGCGATCACCTCGGTGAAGATGGGCTTGATCTGGCGGGCCATGGCGGCGGTGACGGTGGCGTTGGTGGCGATGACGCCGCCGTATGCGGACACGGGGTCGCAGGCGTGAGCCTTGCGGTGCGCCTCGGCGACGTCGCCGGCGGCGGATACGGCCACGCCACAGGGGTTGGCGTGCTTGATGATCGCCACGCAGGTGGCCTCACCGTGGTCGTAGGCGGCGCGTACGGCGGCGTCGGTGTCGGTGTAGTTGTTGTAGCTCATGGCCTTGCCGGACAGCTGTCGGGCCCCGGCGACGCCCTGCCCGGGAGCGGCGCCGACGGCGGTGTACACGGCGGCCCGCTGGTGCGGGTTCTCCCCGTAGCGCAGTGGGTTCAGCAGTGTGTAGGCGTCTCCCACGTAGGCGGGCATGGCGGGCGCCGACTCGTCGGCCTGAGCGGCGGCGTCTGCCGCGAGTTGCTGGGCGAACCAGGAGGCGACGGCGGCGTCATAGGCGGCGGTGTGGGCGTAGGCGGCCGCGGCCAGGGCGCGGCGCTGGGCCAGGCTGAAGCCGCCGTCGGCCACCGCGTCGGCCACCTCCCCGTAGCGGGCGGGATCCACCACCACCGCAACCGAGGGGTGGTTCTTGGCGGCGGCGCGCACCATGGCGGGGCCGCCGATGTCGATCTGCTCCACGCAGGCATCGAAGTCGGCGCCGGAGGCGACCGTCTGGGTGAAGGGGTAGAGGTTGACCACCACCAGGTCGATCGGCGCGACCTCGAGTTCGGTGAGCTGAGCCAGGTGCTCGGGCTTGCGGCGGTCGGCGAGGATACCGGCATGGATGCGCGGGTGCAGGGTCTTGACGCGCCCGTCCAGGCACTCGGGGAAGCCAGTGACGTCCTCCACGACGGTCACGGGCAGGCCGGCGGCGGCGATGGTTGCGGCGGTGGAGCCGGTGGAAATGATCTCGACGCCGTGGCGGGCCAGGGCGGTGGCCAGCTCGGTCAGGCCGGTCTTGTCGTATACCGAGACCAGGGCGCGGCGGATCGAGACGCGCCCGGCGGCGTCGGCCTGGGCGGCGGGGCTGGCGGGTGTGGAGGGGGTCTGGGTGGTCACGGGGGCTCCTTGTGCCGGTGTCGGCGGGACGCCCAGGCGGGCGACGTCCCGTTTTGGGATACCGATGTCCGGCCGGCCGCTCCCCGGTGGTGCCCCACCCTCGCCAGTTGCGGCCGGGGCCAGCCTACCGCCTGTCGGTGCGTGTTTTCAGGTGCTCCCGGGCACTGCCGACGGCCGCGCTGGTGGCGGCGGCGGTCGCCTCCACGCCGCGGCGGGTCAGCGCGCGGGTGCGCGGGTGGGGCAGCACGGCCACCAGGCCCGCGCCCACCAGCACCATTAGGGCGACGATCACCGCCACGTAGCCGACGCGCGGGCCGACCTCGGCCATGCGCCCCGGCCCGATCTGCCCGGAGGCGGCCAGGCCCACCAGCAGCACGCCGACGCCGAGCAGCGCCGTGACCGTCGCCGCTGTCGCCGCCGCCTGCCGCAGCGGCAGCTCGCGCAACACCACCCGGTGCCGCCACGCCACTATGCCGGCAGCCACCGCAATCACGAACGGCAGGGCGCCGCCCCAGGTGCCGACGGCAGCGGTCGGCAGCCCACCCAGGAGCGGCAGCGCCGGCACGGCCCCGGCGAGCACACGGGTGGGCGAGAACACCGAGCCGGCGCCCACCACGAATCCGGGGCCGGCCAGCCAGGACAGGGCCCACACCATCCAGGTGGGCAGCCAGCCCAGTTGCAGCGCCACCAGGCCCACCGTCGCCGCCAACGAGCCGCCGGCGACGGCGTCGTGCAGCCGGGCGACCCGACCCGACCCCGCGATCAGGCCCGCCAACGCCACCACCGCGGCCAGCCCCAACAGCACCAGCGCCAGTTCGCGGGCGATACCCAACGCCGCCCCGAGCCACCGGGGGCGCCGCTCCTGCCAGGCGGCCGGCGCCGGCCAGCCCCG
>NZ_QMIN01000067.1:6191-50056 GCF_003287795.1 Actinomyces sp. Z5 | reverse complement strand
TTGGACCGCCCACGCCCCGTTGGACCGCTGTAACCGGCGGCTACGGCGGTCCAACCGGGGAACAGCGGTCCAACGGGGGAACAGGGGTCCAACGGGGGAACAGGGGTCCAACTGACCGGCTCAAAAACCACACACCGCCACCCAAGCGCTTACACAACAGACCTAGTAGCAGGCGAGCGGCCCCGATGGGCCCTCGATCACCTGGATGGGGGTGCCGAAGACGGCGGTAAGCACGTCATCGCGCATGATCTCCGCCGGCGGGCCGAAGCGGAATACGCCGCCGTCCTTCAGGGCGCAGATGCGGTCGGCGTAGCGGGCCGCGAAGTTGATGTCGTGCAGCACGATCAGCACGGTGCGGCCGAATTCCTTCGCGGCGCGCTCCAGGTGGTTCATCATCTCCACGCTGTGGGCGATGTCGAGGTTGTTCAGGGGCTCATCCAGCAGCACGTAGTCGGTCTCCTGGCACAGCACCATGGCCACGTAGGCGCGCTGCCGCTGCCCGCCGGACAGCTCATCCAAGTGACGCCCCTCCAAGTCGCCCAGAGCGAAGAAGTCGATGTAGCGGGAGATGATGCGCTCGTCGTCGGCCGTGAGCCGCCCGTGGGAGTAGGGGAAGCGCCCGAAGCCCACCAGTTGACGCACGGTGAGCCGGGTGATGAAGTGGTTCTCCTGCCGCAGGATGGACAGCACCCGGGCCAGGTCCGCCGACTTGGTGGAGGACACATCCAGCCCGGCCACACGCACGGCGCCCTCGTCAATGCCCAGCAGCCGCCCCACCATGGTCAGCAGGGTGGACTTGCCCGCCCCGTTGGGGCCGATGAAGGCGGTGATCCCGCCGGCGGGCAGCTCCAGGCTGACCGGCCCGATGACAACCTCGGGGTTGTAGACCTTGCGCACCCGGTCCAGTTCGATCACAGGCGCCCCTTTCTGAGCACGACGACGAGGAACACCGAGCCGCCCACCAGCTCGATGATGATGGAGACGACGCCCTGGGCGTAGAACATGTGCCGCATGACGAAGTAGGCGCCCGTGAGCACGAGCAGTCCCAGGCTGGCAGCCATGGGGAACAGGTAGCGGTGGTCGTAGGTGCCCGACAGCTGGTAGGACAGGGTCGCCACCAGGAAGCCGAGGAAGGTCATGGGGCCGACCAGCGCCGTCGAAGTGGCCATGAGCACCGAGACCAGCACCAACACGGCGATGGTGGCGCGGGTGTGGTTCAGCCCCAGAGTGGTGGCGGTGTCCCGCCCCAGGGCGAGCACATTGAGCCGGCGCGAGTACGCCAGCAGTGCGGCACTCGCCACCACCGCCAGGGGGATGGCGATCGGGTAGTAGTCGGGGTCGGCATTGGCGATGGAGCCGAACAGTCGGGCGGAGAGCAGGTCGAACTCGCTGGGCGTGAGCAGGCGCTGCATGAAGGTGGTCAGGCTCCCCAGGGCCGAGCCGATCACGACGCCGATCAGCAGCATCGAGTACAGGTTGCGCGCGCCGCCGGTCAGCAGCCAGGAGTACAGCAGCAGGGACAGCCCCACCATGAGCGCCAGCCGCAGGGCGAACATGGGCGCAGTACGGGTGGCGGCCAGGCCGGTGGCCCCGAAGAAGAAGATGGTGGCGGTCTGGATGGTCCGGTACAGGGACTCGAATCCCATGAGCGACGGCGTGATGATGCGGTTGCCGGTTGCGGTCTGGAAGGCGACGGTGGCCATGGCCTGGCATACGGCCACCACGATCATGGCGACTACGGCGTCCAGGCGCCGCTGGGCGATGAGCCAGAAGCCGCGGCTGCCCGGTTCCATCGGGTTCTTCCACACCAGCAGGCCGACGGCGAAGCAGACCGCCAGGCCGGTGACCGCCAGGTAGGTCAGCCACCAGCGACGGCGGGCAGCCGGGTTAGGGAAGGCGCCGGAGCGGCGGACGACGGCGGGACTGCGCGTGGCCGCGTCGGCGTCGATGGGGGCGCCCGGCGTCGTACCGGCGCTGCGGGTGGTCGTGCCGACGTCGGGGCGGCCCGCGGTCGGCGCGGCGGAAGCTCCGAGACTCATGCTCATCCCTTCCCGGTTTGGCGGATGATCAGGGCGATGAACACCGCGGCCCCCACCAGGCCGAGAATCACGGACACCGGGATCTCGAAGGGGGCGATGACGGTACGAGCGAGCAGGTCGCAGGCGGTGATCAAGCCGATCCCCACCAAGCACACCCAGGGCAGGTTGGAGCGCAGGTCGTCCCCACGGCGCATGGACACCAGGTTGGGGACGATCAACCCCAGGAAGGGCAGCGAGCCGACCACCACGGTGACGGTGCCGGTGGCCACGGCCACCAGCCCGGTGCCGATCAGCACCGTGCGCCGGTAGTCGACGCCGATGTTCGTGGCGACGTCCTCCCCCAGGCCGACGGCGGTCAGGTGGTCGGCGTAGTAGAAGATCGCGGCCACGACCGCCACCACGATCCACATCACCTCGTACTGGCCCCGGTACACCGACGTGAAGCTGCCCTGGAACCACACGCCCAGGGATTGCAGCATGTCGGTCTGAAGCGCGAAGAAGGTAGACACCGCGCTGACCACCGCCCCCAGCATCATGCCGATGATCGGCACCAGCAGCGAGGAGCGCAGGGAGACCCGGCGCAGCAGCAGGAAGAACACCATGGTGCCGATGAATGAGGCGGTGACGGCGCCGGCCATTCGCCCCAACACGCTGGCGCGCGGGAAGACCACCATCACCGTCAACAGGCCCAGGCCGGCCCATTCGGTGGTGCCGGTGGTGGTCGACTCCACGAATCGGTTCTGGGTGATCAGCTGCATGACCAGGCCGGACATGCTCATGGCGGCCCCGGCCAAAACCAGCGCGAGCGTGCGGGGGACGCGGACGTTGCGGAACATCTCCCAGCCGTCCGCGTGGGACAGGATGGAGTACTGGCCGGTAGCCAGGCTCAGGCCCAGCAGGGCCAGTACCGCCAGCAGCCCGACCGCGAGCCCCCGGCTGACCAGGGGCTCGCGGGTGCGGGCGGCGGTATCGGTCGCGTCACTGGGCGGCGCGCCCGACCTTGAGAGCTGCCGGGTGCTCAGTTCTGTGCCCCTTCGAAGGCATCGGCAATCGAGTTGAGGATCTCGGTGTAGGTGATGATCGACTCGTTGGTGTAGGTGTCATCCGGGGCGTAGACGATCTGCCCGGAGGTCACCGCCGTGACATTCTGCAGCGCGGCGTTGCCCGCGATCACATCCGCGGCGGGCGTGTAATTCGGGTCGTCCGCGGTGATGGCGGCGTCGCGGTCCATTACGAAGATCCAGTCCGGGTTGGACTCGGCGATCTGCTCCACGGAGACGTCGTCGCCCTGGTGGTCATCGGTGGAGCCCTCTACCTCGAGGGCGGGCTCCAGCTCAAGCAGGTCGAACAGCGGCCCCCAGGTGCGTCCGGTGGTGGGCCCGGAGTAGCCGATCTCTCCGCCGGAGACGATCACGGCCATGACCGTGGAGGAGCCGTCGTAGGCGTTCTTGGCGCGCTCCAGGGCGTCCTCGAAGTCGGCGATGAGCTGATCGGCCTCGGCCTCCTTGCCGAACACCTGCCCCAGGTCGGTTACCTGGCGCTCGAGTTCGGCGTCTAAGGGCTCACCGTCGCGGGGCTCGAGGTCGAGTAGGGCGGCATCGGGGGTCAGTTCGGCGATCGAGTCATACTGGTCGGAGAAGCGCTGGCCGACGATCACCAGATCGGGGTCGGCCGCAGCCAGGGCCTCCAGGTCGGGCTCACGGTGGTTGCCGATGTCGGCGACGTCGTCGCCGTCGTATGCGGTCACGGTGGAGGGCATGACCCCCTTGGGCACGGCGACCAGCGGCACATCCCAGTCGGCGAGGACCTCGAAGGTGCGGTTGTCGGTGGAGGCCGCCCGCTGGACGGGCAAGGACACCTCGACGCTGCCGTGATTGTCCTCGATGGTGACCGAGGATGCCTGGGACACGGAGGTAGAGGCGGCGTCTGAGGCCGCGGAGGTGGACGCGGAATCGGTACTGCCGGAGCAGCCGGCGAGGGCGAGGCTCACGGTCGCCGACAGCGCCAGGAGCGCAGGGAGTTTGCGAGACATGTCTTCCTTCAGGATGGTAGGGCTCGCGCGGCACGGTCCACGCGAGAGGCACAGGCTTCCGCCAACCCACTGAACTTAGGTCAGGTTCACCTATGTATGGCTAACCTATGTCGCCGTGGAGGCGAACGGCAAGCCCTATCTCGCCCCGAGGCCGCTCGAAGCAACCGCCGAGGTCGGTGGAAGTTACATCCCGAGGTCGGTTGATGTGGCGGCGTGCCGGTTCACGACGCCGAGGCCGAAGCGCCGGCACTCGCAGTGGCACTCGGCGACGCCGTTGCGGCGCCCCGGCTCGCCTCGACGGCGGCGACGATGTCGGGCACGTGGTTCTCGCAGCACCACGGCAGTGACAGCGGGGAGGCCGCCGCCAGGCTCATGGCGGCGACCTCGTCGGCGACGAACAGGGCCGTGCCGTTGGCGACGGCCGGAATCTTCGCCAACTGGGGGTCCGCCTTGACGGCGTCCACGGCGCCGTCGCCGCCCACCTGAGCCCACAACAGGTCGGCTTCCAACTCCTCGGCCTCGCTGAGCGGATAGTTCGCGGCGACCGCTCCCGCGGCCCCCTCCGCCGCCTGGGCTGCAGGCGCGAGGGTCAGGCCCAGTTGGCGCAGCACCTGCGAGCGCGTATCGACCTCGGTGTACACGGTGATGGAGGGGCCGCTCGCATCTAGCGCGACCGCCGCGTAGGTGGCACCGGACAGATCCGGATTCAAGGTACGAGCGGTGGTCAGCACATCGGTGGTGGTATTGACCAGGGCCTCGGCGGCGGCGGAGCGCCCCAGCGCCCTGCCGACGGCGACGGTCACCGCCTCCCAGGAGGCCTCGTAGGCGGAGGCATCGGCCGGGTAGGCCAGGGTCGGAGCGACGGCGGACAGGCGCGCGTATTCGTCCTCACTCATGCCCGAGTGCACACCGAGGATCAGGTCGGGTTCAAGCGCAGCGACCGCGTCAACGTCGACATCTTCCGCCGCGGCGTACAGGGTGGGCGCGGCGACGGTGTCCCAGCCGGCGCCCAGCGCTTCGAGTCCTGCGGTGGTCCAGGGGTAGGCCTCCTCGCCGTCGGCGTCCGCAGTGACGGCGGGCATACCCAGGGGGACCACGCCTAGGGAGATGACCACATCGGCGTCGACGGTGGAGATGGCCACGATGCGAGTCGGCTCGGCCGCAATCGTGGTGGAGCCATAGGTGTGGGCAATGGTAATGGGGAAGGATTCGGTGGCTCCCTGTGAGGCGTTGCCCGCGGCGGCGGATGGCCCCGCCGTGCTGCTGCCGCCGGAGGCGCAGGCCGCCAGCAGTACGGCGGCACCCGCGGCGGCGGCACCTGCCAGGAGGGTGCGGCGGCTCAGGCGGCAGGCACCGGTGCGGGCGGCGGAACTGGCGCGACGCCGCTCGGTGCCGCGGGCGAGGTCGGTAGAACCGGCAGAATCGGCGGAATCGGCCAAAGACGTTCTTCCCTTCGGTCACGGCCCCGGCGCCGGGCGCCCGGGCCTCGGTCGAGGGCATTTTCCTATGCGAGGAGGCCGTGCGGCAAGGTTGCTCGCGGCTCACGGCGACCAAGCAATCTCCACATGTCCGCACGCCCGGATAGTGGCAGCGGCCGGTTGAACGGCGTTGTTCGAGCTCCCGTCGTGGGTCTGCACACTCGAGAAGTAAACGCCAGGGCGGGATCCGCATGATAGTGCGGATTTGGCTTGCAGACCGAGTGTCATGACACTGCTCCTGTGTGCAGCGAATGGCTCGTTGCACACTGGAGCAGTGTCACCGGACTCTGCCGGAGAAGTGATTTCCGCTTATTTCCAAGGGAAAACGGGATTCAGCCAGGTCTGCTCGGGCGGCTCTTGCGTGCGGACCGACTCTGGAGCGCCGGCATGCAGCGTGGGCTGCGACCGACGCCGCCCACCACATCCTCAAACTGTAAGAGCCTGATAACGAATCACACACTTCCCGCGTGCCCCCACCCCTTGTCCCGTCTGACACCGCAGCGAAATACTGGACGAGCCCTTACCCCGACCCAGGAGCTGCCTCATGGCCAAGAAAAGCGATAAGAACGAGCCCACGCCCCACTCCAAGTTCCACTGGCTGCTCATCACCTTGGCGGTCATCCTGGGCATACCAGGCGTGATCGGGATCTACGTGTGGATCTCCAGCCACGTCGAGGGATCGGTGCGCATTCCCGTGATCCTGCTGATCTTCCCGCTATTGCTCTTCATCGCCATTGCAGGCGTCATCGACGACGCCATCCTGGCGAAGGCCCCACGGCTGGTGCGGAACCAGGACCGGTACCTGCTGGCCCAGAAGCTTGGACACGACCCCATCACCGGGGCGCCCCTCAACGTCGGCGGCTACGCCCCGACACAGGGCAACGACATCCCCGGCACAGCAGCGTATGGTCCCGGCCCGCAGCCACTGGGCCAGGCGGGCAGGACGCCCCAGTACGGCTACGGGCAGGTTCAGGCAACCCAGGCCTTGCAGGGATACGGTCAGATGCCGGCGGGTTCACAGCCCACCACGCCGGGTTACGGATACGCCCAGACCACGTCGGCACAGCCGAGCTCCCAGGGGTACGTGGACCAGGGGCGTCAGGGTCAGGGATATGGGCAGTCCACGCCCCAGGGACAGCCGGAGGCGTATGGCTCCTACGGCTACGGCGCCCCCACGGCGTAGGTAACACGGACCCACGCAGACGGGTAGTAGTCCCCAGTCGACGCCATTGCCGCGTGACAAGATCGAGACCAATACTGGGGCGGTAACGACACCATCAACTACAGGAGTGTCCTCATGGCCATCACGCAGCGCAATGAATCCGTTCCCCATTCCAAGTACTACTGGGCCCTGATCGCGGCGGCGATCGTGATTGGCGTCGTGGGCATCTACGTCATCCTCGGCGTGCTCGTCGGATACCTAGGATTCAAATTCGGTCTTCGCGCCCTGGCGATCGCTCTGATGTTCTTCACCATCGGTGCTGCGCGCGCAATAGACGAGAAGATTCTCGCCAACTCTCCGCACCTGGTGCGCCCAAAGGACCGCCAGCTGCTCGCCGAACGGCTCGGGCGCGATCCCCTCACCGGCATCCCGCTCGCCGCCGGGAACGATCCGGCCTCGGGTTACGGGCAGGCCCAGGGGCACGGACCCGTGCCGGCCTACGGCCAGGTCCCGAGCTACAACCAGGTGCTGGCACCCGGCCAGCCCATGCCGCCCGCTCAACCCACAGCGTCCACGCAGACACAGCCCTCCGCGCACGGATACGGCGTCGGCGGGTACGGACCGACGGCGTCCTGAAGCCGCCCGAATTCATGTCGGGGGCTCCCGGTAGCCTGCCGCCATGGCCACCACGAAGACAGCGAAGGCACACACCGCCTACGTGTGCACCGAGTGCGGCTGGTCCAGCCCCAAGTGGCTCGGTCAGTGTCGCGAGTGCCGCGCCTGGGGCACGTTGGAGGAGTTCGTAGAGTCGGCCCCGGGCGGAATCGGTTCTCCCGGACGCGTCCCCATGTCGGCGGCGCCGATTCGCCCCGCCGTCGCCGCGCGCCCCATCGCGGAAGTCAGCGCGGAGGAGGCCCGCGCCCGCCCCACCGGGGTGGGCGAGTTGGACCGGGTTCTGGGCGGCGGCGTCGTGCCTGGGGCAGTGGTGCTGCTGGCAGGAGAGCCAGGCGTCGGCAAGTCCACGCTGCTGCTGGATGTCGCCGCGAAGGCGGCCGCGGCCTCCCGTGAGCGCGGACAGGGGCCGGTGCTGTATGTGACCGGGGAGGAGTCGGCCAGCCAGGTGCGGCTGCGCGCCGAGCGCATCGACGCCATCGACCCGGCGCTGCTGCTCGCCGCCGAGACCGAGCTGGGCGCGCTCCTCGGGCACGTGCAGGACGTCTCCCCGTCCCTGCTGATTGTGGACTCGATCCAGACCATCGCCTCCGCGCAGGTCGAGGGTGGCGCAGGTGGCATCACCCAGGTGCGGGCGGTGGCGAGCGCCCTCATCCAGGTGGCCAAGGAGCGGGCCATCCCGGTGCTGCTGGTAGGACACGTAACTAAGGACGGCGGTATTGCGGGGCCGCGCGTACTGGAACACCTGGTGGACGTCGTCTGCCAGTTCGAGGGAGACCGGCATGCGCGGCTGCGGCTGCTGCGGGCGGTGAAGAACCGCTATGGCCCCACCGATGAGGTCGGCTGTTTCGACCTGGGCGAGCGCGGCATTGTCGGTCTGGCCGACCCCTCGGGTCTGTTCCTGTCGGCGGCGCGCAGCGAGGTGCCGGGCACGTGCGCCACCGTGACGCTGGAGGGGCGCCGCCCCATGCCGGTGGAGATTCAGGCGCTGGTGGCCGGGACCGCCGCCGGCTCACCGCGGCGCACCACCTCCGGGGTCGACCACTCCCGGGTGGCGATGGCGCTGGCGGTGCTGGCGGCCCGGCTGCGAGTGGACACCTCCACCACCGACGTGTACGTATCCACCGTGGGCGGGGCGCGGGCGGTGGAGCCGGCCACGGACCTGGCGGTGGCGATCGCCGTCGTCTCCGCCGCGCAGAACCTGCCCACTCCCCCCGGCCTGGTGGCCTTCGGGGAGGTGGGCCTGACCGGGGAGGTGCGGGCGACGGTGGGTGTGCAGCGGCGTCTGGCGGAGGCGGCGCGTCTCGGCTTCGACCGGGCCATCGTGCCGTTGGCCGGCTCTAAGGAGTTGCGCGGCGTCGACGGCATGCGCGTGCTGCCGGTTGCGCACCTGAGCGAAGCCATCGGCGCAGCCCTGCCCCGCGGCTGATCCCCGGCCGCTCCGGTGCGTACAGACCACCCGCCAAACGCGGGCGGGCGGGTAAGGCGCGATCTGTTTCACGGCGGTCGGCCGCCCCGGGCGGTTAGCATGATGCGGCATCGGTCCGAGGCCCGCGCCAGTCGGCGCGCTCGGACCACCCCCAGGAGAGACCCATGACCGAAAACCCCGTCAACCTGCTGCGCGAGACCCTCGCACTCGTCGCCCCCGGCACCGTTCTGCGCGACGGTCTGGAGCGCATTCTGCGCGGGCGCACCGGGGCGATCATCGTGCTCGGCTTCGACGAGACGGTGGAGGCGATCTCCTCGGGCGGCTTTCGGCTCGACGTCGAGTTGACCGCGGCGCGACTGCGGGAGCTGGCCAAAATGGACGGGGCCGTGATCGTGGACCGGGCCAACAACCGCATCCGGCGCGCCAACGTGCAGCTGTTGCCCAACGCCTCCATCGAGACCGCCGAGGCCGGCATGCGTCACCGCACCGCCGAGCGCGTGGCGCGGCAGACCGGGCACCCGGTGATCTCGGTGAGCCAGTCCATGCGGATCATCTCCCTGTACGTGGACGGGCGTCGGCACGTGATCGAGCCGAGCGAGGCGATTCTGGCGCGCGCCAACCAGGCGCTGGCCACGCTGGAGCGCTACAAGGCGCGCCTGGACAAGATCTCCGGCGGCCTGGATGCCCTGGAGATCGAGGACCTGGTGACGGTACGCGACGTCACCGCCGTGCTGCAGCTGTTGGAGATGGTCAGTCGCATCGCCTCCGACATCGACGGCTACGTGGTCGAGCTCGGCACCGATGGGCGGCTGCTCGCCCTACAGGTGGAGGAGCTGACCCGCGGGCTCATGGCCGAGCGCGACTTCCTGCTGACCGACTACCTCCCGCAGGGACTGGACACCGCCACGGTGGACGCACGCCTGAAGTGGGTGGGCTCCCCCGCCCTGCTGGACCTGGCCATGGTTGCCCGCGCAATGGGCCTCGGCGGCGCCGACGGCCAAGACCTGGACGCGTCGGTCTCACCGCGTGGGCTGCGGATCCTGTCCAAGATCCCGCGGCTGCCACTGGTGACGGCGCGCGCGGTGGTGGATAACTGGGGCTCCTTGCAGGCGGTGCTCGCGGCGACGGTGGAGGAGCTGGAGGCCGTCGACGGCGTCGGCGCGCGCCAGGCACGTACCCTGCGCGACGGTCTGTCGCGCCTGGCGGAGGTGTCCATCGCCGACCGGTACGCGTGAGGGCGGGCTGCGAGCGTAAGGCACGGCGGCCGATGCTAAACTGAGATTGTTTGGAAACGGTTCGTTTGCGCTGTGCGGCACACTTGTCAACGGTTCGGGTGGGCATCCAGGGAAGGTGTTGAAGTGGTACTGCGGGTTGTGCCGGAGGAGCTCGCCGCCGCTCGAGCGCGCCTGGATGACAGCCGCCATGCGTTGTCCCAGTTCCATTTGGACTCAGGCGGTGAGGGCTTATTCGGTTCTGCCGTGCTCGCATCGGCTGCAGCCCGGTTTGCTGCTCACCACGAGCAGCAGGCAGAGCGTACGGCGGCGCGGGCGAATGCGGACGCAGACGGGTTGCTGGCCGCGCAGCAGGGGTATGCGAGCACCGACGACGAGGCTGCCGACGGCGCGCATCGGCTCGCAGCATCGGCCAGTGGGCTGCGCAATCTTGGTGGCTCGGCTGCGGGCGGTGCCGTCGCCGGAGCCAGGGCTAAGACCGTCACCTACCACGGCCTGACCGGCTAGACCACGGCGCGAGAATATCGACGACTCCAGGGGAAGAAGTGCAGCGTGAAATCAGCGGCTGACGAGGAGTACGTCGCCTCAGTGGCTCCGCCGAGGCGACGACGCGTACGGCGCGTCCTTACCAGCTGCCTCCTGGTCGCACTGCTGGCCACGGCAGGCTTCGGGGGTTGGCTGTGGTGGACCAGGCCACCGGTACGGGAGGTGCCGCTGCCCGACGGTGTTGAGGCCGGGCATGTCTGGTATATCGGCACGAGCGTTTGGCCAGCAAGTACCGAAGCGGGCATGTTGAGAGAAGGACCCCTGCGCTCGGAGAACCATGAGTGGATCGGGTCTTTGGAGTGGGACCGCAGTGACGGGGTCGTGGAGATATTCGAACTGCGCCTGGGGGAAAGCGTGCACATCGACGGCCTGGGAACCGTGACGCTACTGCGGGTCCACCCCGAACCATTGCTCCCAGACTACCGGGACGGAGCCTGGACTTACGCTGTTAATGTCACTCTCGACCCCGGGGTAGAGATAATGTGGTGATAGTTCGCGCATATACGACTCTGCTCATGGTATTTCTTCGCCGATGTCGCTGCGGAACTACATGGATCAGGACCTGTTACCCGTACGTAAGTCAGCGTAGGATTGTCACCATCTGGTTACCCGTGATGGACAAGGAGGGTGTTGGCAGTGGCATCAGCAATCGCCGACGGCGGGGGGTCCGGTGCTCGTTCCGAGGTGGCCTCAGCTGGAGCGGACACGAAAGCAGAATCCGTCGGGTACGGTGCTGTGAGTCCATCAGGTGGAGACATCTCGTTAGTCTCGCCGCGCCGACGCCTCATGCGGAATCTCCTGCGGGGTTCCCTTGTGGTCGTGGTGGTTGTGGTGGGAGTCGCGGGCGGTTGGCTGTGGTGGACCAGACCGCCAGTACGGGAGGTGCCGTTGCCCGATGAGCTTGCCGCCAAGGACGGAACCTACGCACGGATTCATACGAGTATCGAACCGGTAGAGACCGCAGCAGGCGGGTTGCAAGTGGGGCCGTTGCGCTCGGAGGGACATGAATGGATCGGCACGCTGCTATGGCGTCACAATGACGGCGTCCAAGAACCCATTGAACTACGACTAGGAGAAACCACCCACATCGACGGACTGGGCACAGTCACCTTGTTCGCCGTTAACCCAAAACCGCTGATCCCCGACTACCGGACAGGGGGCTGGACCTACAAGGTGTACATCGTCCTCGACCCCGGGGTAGAGGTAATTAGGTGAACGCTCTCGCGACATGATTCTGGTTATGGTATTTCTCCACCGATGTCGGTGCGGGCGAAGTATTTCTCGTAGTCCTCGCTGGTGATGCGGATAATGCCGTCGTCTCCGGCGTCGGAGCCGTTCGCCAGGTTGTTGTGTGCCCAGGGGTTGCGCAGGGTCACGTACTTATCGTCGATCGCGATCACCGTGTAGGCGTGGCCTTCGGCGATCTGGTAGTCGCCAGACCTGTCGTGGGTGTCGATCGCGGCGTCCGGGTGCTGCCTGTCGGCGGCGCGGGCGTCGGTGTTGGCGGTCGCATCCGAGGCCGTGTTGCCGTCACCGAAGTCACCTCCTGCCGTAGTTGCAACGACCGGCCTACCATCCTTCACCGCCTGTTCGATCTGAGACCACTCCTCATCGGTGTACTCATGATCTTCACGCACCGCCCCCAGGAACCCCGAGGTGCCTCTGGTGTCAACTACTGGCGGGCCGTACTGCCCGGAGATCGCCCGCATCGCATCAGCTGGCCTCCCGTTCGGGAGGTTGTGGTCGCCCAGGTATTGGCCGTAGGCGCGCTCGTACACGCTCATCAGGTTCGGCCCCCGCCGCCCACCACCCAGATCATCACCCTGGTTACCGTCGGTGTAGTAGTCGGTGACCTTGATCTCCTCCGGAAAGCCGAAGAAGTTGTACAGGGTGACGATGAACGCCTGATCCTCCTCACTCCACCGCACATGATCCCGCAGAAACTGCTCCCCCTCCTCCGACTGCGAATACGCGTCCAAAGTCGCCAGAAAGTAACAGTCGCCGATCTTGTACTGGTCCACTGGGTCCCAGTCCGAGGAGCCGTCCGCCTGCTGCCGCAACCGCCTTATGTCCTCATCACTGAACTTGGTCTTGCTCCCAGTGCCGTCATCGTCCTTGCCCTTACCCGCACCGACACCGCCGCCCCCATGCGCGCCCACACCAGCAGCCCCCGAACCAACTCGCGAGCTAGCACCTACACCAACGGCATTCAGGGCCGCGGCAGTTTGCATGGCCGCGATACTCACCCGGGCACGGATACCCACGGCCGCACCCGCGGCCGCATACCGCACCCCCGCCACCAGCACCGCCGGCGCCCCAGCGTCCACGGCCTCCAACAGCGCCGCACCGACCAGGGCGCGCAGCCGCTCCAACGCCTCCCTCGCCTCAGCCAGCACCTGGGCGTAAGCCTCCAAACGGCTGGCCCCGTCCAGCAGACTGGTGATCGAGGCATCCAGGTCCGTCTCCAGGCGCCGGGAGGAGGAGCGGAACGCCTCCGCGCTCGCCCCCTGCCAGGACGGGACCGCCAGGCATGAGGACACCACCCCACTGGCGGCCTCATCCAGCACCCGGGCCCCGGTCCTCCAGGAGTCCGCCACCGCCAGCACCCCACCGGGAGAGCCCGGGATCTCGCCGACCACGGCGCCCGCAACCGCATCCAGGCTCAAACCCACACTTACCCCTCACTCGCCAGGTGGTTGGCGCGCCGCTCGCCCGAGACGACACCACAGTTCACAAAACCAAACCGTAACCCCACCGACACCAAAACACCACCGTCAGCCACGGCACGGACATCAGCAAGACCCCCGCCCGAGAAACCACCCTCACACACCGCACCACCGGATATCGGACAGAAGTCGATGTGCGGCGTAGGTGCCGACGCAGAGAACGACGCCGCTCCCCTACTCGATCACGAAGACGCGGTCCTCGGTGAGGTCCGTTCCGTCCAGTTGGATGCGTACCCGATAGGTCCCGGCGGTGGCCGCATTTCCGGAGGCGGCCTGGGCCGTCTCCTCGGAGGAGGCTGTTTCAGTTCCTTCGTCCTCCTGCGCGGCCTCACCATCCTTCGTAGGCTCCGCGTCGGTGGGCGTCGCCGCGGCATCCTCGGCGGCGGGGGCAGCTGCCGTGGTCGACGCCGTGTCAGCAGGTGTGCATTCCGACGAGGCCACGTTGCCGTCCCAGGTGATGGTGGCGGACGCAGCGGTGCCGGCCGCGACCAGCAGGCGCCGGCTGGCCGGGTTGGCCGGGCAGGCGGTGGAGGTCCAAATCGTCTGCTCGCCGGAGGTGATGACGGCGCCGAGCGACTGCGAGCCGACGTCGATCAGGCAGGCCTCGGAGCCGGTGTTGTTCACGGTCAGGTTCAGCTTCAAGCCCGCGCCGGTGGATACCGTGTCGGGTGAGGTGAAGGTGACATCCAGGTCCGCTGCGGTGCACTCCACCGGGTTGGCGTAGGTGGTGGCGGTGTGCGCGGCGGCCTGGTCGTCTTGGGCACGGATGGTGTTGCGCGCCCAGACGGCTGCCGACAAGACACCGGCAGAAATCCCCGCCAGCAGAGCCACGGCGAGCAGCAGCACCACGAGTCGGCGCAGCCAGTAGCGCGGCCGCCGGGTCCTGGCCTGTCTGCGGCTGGCGGTGGCCCCGCGCCCCCGGGTCTGCCCACGTCGATTACCGGCACCCGGTCGCGTCGCAGAGCGGTTGGCGCCGCCACGAGCGCCTCCCCGGTCGGCCGACTGAGCGACGCCGGAGCGCGCCGCCGAACGAGCGGTCTGGCCGCGGCCGGTACGGGCGGTGCGGGCGGGCCGCCATCCCGGGCGGCCATCCTGGGTGGTGACGGTGCGCTGCGCGCGGGCATGGCCGCGGGGCGCCTGCCGTGAGCGGGATGCGGAGGAAACGCGGGGGCGCGCCGACGACGTCGAGCGGGATGCGCCGCCGCTATCCGAAGCGCCGGAGCGAGAGGTGCCACCGCGGGCGGAGGCGGAGCGGGAACCGCCAGAACGCGCAGACGACGCCCGGCCCCCCGTGCTGCGACCGCGCCCGCCGCCGTGGGAGCCGTCTCCCGAGTTCCGTCTCTGCGCCATGGGGTCGACTGTACCGGCGCCGCGGTCCCGCCCCGGTCAGCGCCCCGCCCAAGACACCCGCCGGCATGCCCAAGCCGGGAGGCGTGTCGCCACGAGGCGCGAGCCGGGGCTGGCGGGCACGACCGCCTCTGGCAGCGTCCCGGCGATGCGTCACAAGGCGCTAGGCCGGGGGGTTGGCGGCTCACGCCGTCGGCGGGGACCAGGCCAGCTGGACGGACTGGACCGAGTCGCGGGTGATCAGGCTGGCACGCCCGGCCGGCCCCGGCTTGGGACGCTGACGCCCGAGTAGCGGCCCCTCGTCAGGGTTGCCGGGCAACATGATCCCGGGGGTGGAAAGGTCGTTAAGCGTCTGCACCAAGGGCTCGAACAGGGCGCGGCTGGCCCCGCCCGTGCGCCGAGTCAACACCAGGTGCAGGCCAATGTCCTGCCCCTGGGGCAGCAGGGCCTGGAGCGGCAGCAGTGGATTCATCTGGCCGGTGGTCATCAGGTCGTAGTCGTCCACGAGGATGTATACCTCGGGGCCGTTCCACCAACTGCGGGTACGCAACTGCTCCGGCGTCACCTCCGGACCGGGCAGGCGCTGCTTGAGAAACTCCGCCAGATCCGTCATCTCCTTGGCCGCCTGATCGCGCAGGGTCACATACGTGAGCATGAACTCCTCGGGGATGTCGCCGAGCAGGGAGCGACGCGGGTCGACCGGAAGGATGCGCAGGTCATTCGGGGTGCGATCGCGGGTCAGCTCGGCCATCAGGGCACGCAGGAAGGATGACTTGCCCTTCTTCGCATCGCCCAGCACGATCAGGTGGGGCTCCTGCCGCATGTCGAGGGTGACGGGCTCCAGGCGGGCCTCGTTGATCCCGATGACGGGGCCATCCTCGGCGGGCACCAGGGCCTGGAGCTCGGCAAGGTCGATGCGGGTCGGCAGCAGCCGCAGCTTCGGTCCGGCCGGTCCTTGATAAGCATCGGCGATGGTGCGGCACGCGTGGCCGACGCCTTCGGAGAGCGTGGCGGGATCGTGCTCGCCGTCCACTCGCGGGAGCGTAAGCAGCATGTGCCGCCCGGCGGGGTCCAGCCCCCGTCCAGGCCGGCCAGTCGGCACCGCCTTGGCGGCGGGGCGACTGATCTCGGAATCGGAGGGCTCACCCAGACGCAGTTCGATCCGGGTACCGAGGGCGTCCTTGATCGCGGCACGCATCTCCATCCACCTGCCCGCGGAAATGACCAGGTGCACGCCAAAAGCGAGCGCCCGCGTCATGATCGCCTGCACGCGCTCCGTGATGTTCTCGAAGTCCGTCTTGAGCACGGACCAGCCATCGATGACGAGGAAGACGTCACCGTAGCCGTCGTCGGCCTGACCGGCCGCCCGCCGGCGCCGATAGGTTTGGATCGAGTCGATCCGGTTGGCCTTGAAGTAGCGTTCACGGTCAACCAGCATCGCTTCGATCTCCGCCACGATGCGGGCGATGATGTCGGGGTCGTCACGCGTGCCCACGCCGGCCAGATGCGGCAGGTCGAGCATCGTGGAGAAGGTCCCGCCGCCCAGATCGATCACATAGAACTGGACCTCGGTGGGTGTATGGGTCAGCGCCAGGCCCATGAGCAACGATCGTAGAGCGGTGGATTTGCCGGAGAGCGGACCGCCGACGACGCCCACGTGGCCGCCCGCCCCGGACAAGTCCACGCTGTACTGGTCGCGCCGCTGCTCCAGCGGCACGTCGGTGATACCCAGCGGTACCACTAGGTCGCCACGAGCTCGCCATGATGGGGAGATCAGTCCGAGCTCGGGGTCGACCGCCAGGTCGTCGATCAACGAGTCGAAGGTCTCGGGGACGTCCAGCGGCGGCAGCCAGATCCGATGCGCCGGGTTGCCGTGACCGGTCATGCGCGCCACGGCGATGTCCATGGTGGACATGTCGGCGTAGGTGGCGTCCTTTGCGGACGTCTCCGGCACCTGCTGCTCCGACGTCGGCTCGGGCTCTGCTTGCTGTGCCTGTGGCGGCAGCGGGATCTCCTGGGCGGTGAAGGGCAGCACCAGCGGACCGGTGTCACCGCGCCCCGGGCTGCTCGCGGCCGGGAGCTCCGGCCGCTCCGAGGCGCGTCCGGTGGCCGCGGCGCGCTCCGGCGGCGGCCCTGCCACATAGGCGGCCCGGAACCGGGTCATGGTGCGGGTGTCGCTCTTGAGGTAGCCGACTCCCGGGTAGGGCGGCAGGTCGTATGCGTCGGTGACGCCCAGGACGGTGCGCGATTCCGAGGCAGAGAAGGTGCGCAGCCCGATTCGGTAGGACAGGTGGGACTCCAGGCCGTGCAGGCGCCCCTCCTCCAGGCGCTGTGAGGACAGCAGCAGGTGGATCTGCATGGAACGGCCCAGACGGCCGATGGCGACGAATACCTCGATGAAGTCGGGCTTGGCGGCGAGCAGCTCGGAGAACTCGTCAAGAATGACGAACAGTGCGGGCAGTGGCTCGCCATTGTGCTTGCCCGCGCGGCGAGCGGCCTCGTAGTCGGAGACATTGGCGTAGTTGCCCGTCTTGAGCAGGATCTCCTGGCGGCGGTTCATCTCCCCGCGCAGCGCTTCCTCCATGCGGTCGACCAAACCGAGCTCGTTCTCGAGGTTGGAGATCATGGCGGACACGTGTGGCAGTTCGGACATGCCTGCGAAGGTGGCACCGCCCTTGAAGTCCACCAGCACGAAGTTGAGCTGGTCGGGCGAGTGCGTCAGCGCGAGCGCCAGGACAAGGGTGCGCAAGACTTCTGACTTACCGGATCCGGTTGCCCCCACCAGCAGCCCGTGGGGGCCCATGCCTCCCTGCGCCGACTCCTTGATGTCCAACACCACGGGAGTGCCCTCGGGCGTGACGCCGAAGGGAACCCGCAGCCGGTCGTCGCCCAGACGCGGCGTCCAGCACCGCTCCGGATCAATGTCCCGCACGTCTCCCAGGCCCAGCAGGTCCAACAGGTCCGCGGAGCGCTTGGGGTCAGAGATGCCCACGGGGACGGCGGCAGCGTCCTCCCCAACCTCGGTGAACCTGGCCGCCAGACGCCGAGTCACCGCTTCAGCCGCGGTCGGGTCAAGCATGTCCGCCGCCAGTGGAACGGGGTCCTGGCCGACGACGGCAATCTCCATGGGCACGGTGACCGACCCGTCGGCGTCGCCCGCGGCTCTCGGCTGGGGCGGGTAGAGCAGGAGACGCAGCGTCGTCGGGGAGGTCAGCAGTCCCCACTCGGCGGGCAGATCAACAATGGTGACGCCGCGTACTCCCGCGGCTGAGCCCAGCGGGGAGGTATCGGGAAGCCGGCCGCCGTCGACGACGATGATGACGTGGGGCGTGGGCCCCTCGCCTGCACCGGCGGAAAAGGCCCCCCGGTGTTCCAGCCCCTCGGGAAGCTTGTCCAAGAGCTGGTCGAGGTCGGTGGCGATCAGGCGTGCCGGGCCGACGGCGTCCCTAACCGAGTCGGACCAGGCGTGCGGCGCCCATTTGATCCAGTCCCATTCCGGAAGATTCTCCTCGCTGGCGAGTACCGCCACGCGTAACAGACTCGGAGGCGTCATCGCAAGCAGGTGGGTGAGCAGTGCCCGGGTGTGAGCGCGCGTGACGCTCCCCTCCCCCACCACCTCCACGCGGGAGAGGTTGCCCAGCGAAACCACCCATGGCACCCCGTCGATCTCCCCGTGGGTAGACACGAACCGAGTCATTGCCGAGAGGCACACCGGGTCCGGCTTGGCCAGCGCATCGAGCTTCTCGGCCTTGAGCTCGGCGGACAACTTCACCGTTCCCCGCCCCAAACGCACCGCCAGCGGATCATCGGCAGCTTCGCTGCGTTCCCAGACGCGCTGCCCGTACTGGACGAAATAAGGCAGAGAGACCGGGTCGGGGAAGCTGCGTATGGACTCGGCGCGCTGCTGCCGGGCCGCGTTGCGCACCGTCTCGCGCATTTCCGACAGGTATGCCAGATACTCGCGGCGCTGGTCGGTGACGTTGCCCCGATGCTGGCGGATCTGCCGGTAGATGTTGGCGGCCACCATCGACAGCATCGCCACCACCATGCCTCCGCCCATGAGCAGCATCCGCGTGTTGGAGCTGTTGGAGATCGCCATGAACACCATCACGCCCATGGAGCCGGTCAGCGGCAAGACGGAGGCAAGGACGCTGGTGGCGTCCTGCGGGGCGATGGTGTCGGGCGGGGCCTTGACCTCGATAGTCCCGCCGGCGGGCTCTGGGGACTGATTGTTGTTGGCATTCATGGGGTGGGCGGGCACCTTCCGGTCGTGTTCCGGCACCATTTGGCGGAGGGCCGCCATCGAGGCAGTTCCGTCCGAGTCTGGGGCCGGCGGCACGGGGCGAGCCTTGCCACAAGGCCCACCCCGTCGCGTCGTTATGCTATCTGCACCTAGAGTAACCGCGTTAGTAACCTTCCGTCGGGCGGCCCAACGGGCCACCCCATACTCGGAGCAGCGAGGCGTATGAGCGCAACGGCCATTCATGTCACCCTCGTCCACGAGGGCGGCGCGGTTGACGTTGCGGCCGCACCGGGCACGAGCGTCGACGAACTGTTGGGATCCCAACGCATTGTTCCGGACGCTCGTCCGGCGGCCATCGCCACGCCGTCGGGCCTTCCGATCGAGACCGGTGGGTTGATCGGACAGGACGTGGCCGAGGGATCGGTGTTGGTGATCACCGATGCAGTGGACACTAACGGCCGGGCGACGACGCATCCGCGTCCAGCGTCCTGGGCGGCAGTACGTCCCCCGTTCTGGCTGGCGGAGGCGACGGCGGTTCTGCTAGCCGCGCTGATGCTCGCCTTCGTATTTGCCGGGATCCTCACCGGAACATCTGTGCTGTCGCTACCCGTCCGCGTGACGGCCGCTGTGATGTTGCTCGCGCTGCTAGCGGCGCTCGGGCTGCCACAACGCGCATCCTGTACGCCTACATCGGCGGCACTGTTCACTTTGTCACTTCCGTTGCTGGGTGCGAGCATGAGTGCCCTGCTAGTTCCTCCCACCAACCCGGACTGGGCGCTGCTGGCGACCCTCGTTGCGCTTTGGGGCGCAGCGGCTACGGCCATGGCACTGTGGCTGCGCCACAGGGGCCCAAGCGACGCCGTCGCCGCGGCGACCTGGGCCGCTGCGGCGACGGTGGTGACGGTCGGCGCTGCGCTGGGGATCTCGGCCACAACGCTGGCGCTGTTGACGGCCGCGCTGGCGGCGCTCGGCGGTCTGCTGATTTCAGGGGCCGCCTTGGCCTCGGTGCCGGATCGACAGCTCCTGGACATGACCGGGCAGAGGGCTGCGGGGCAGTCGGTACGTGCTCCGACGACGGCTCCCCCGGTTCAGGTCACCCGCGCCCGCACCCGGCGCACCGTTGCCGACGCCGAAGCCGTCTCTGTCGCACTTGAGATCGCCTTGGGCGCTCTCGTCGCAGCGTGCTTACCCGCTGTCACCGGAGTAGCGGTAGGCCACGGAATCGAGGCCTGGGGGGCACGGGCAGAGATCATCTTTGCGCTGGCACTGCTCACGCTTCGGCCGCGCACCGCCCGCTCGCACGCTGCCCGCATTATTCCGCGGATGTTCGCATGCATCGCCATTTGTCTCAGCGCGCTGGTGGCGGCAGCGACGCAAGCGGTTCAACCGTGGGTCGCGGCGGGCGCGGTGCTGGCGATCGGGGGCGCCTTGAGCCTGGTCGGCGCATTCACCCTGCTCAGACGATCGGCGTGGTGGGGACGCCTAGGCGACGTGTTCGAACGGCTTTCTGCCTTCCTGATACTCCCCACCGCGGTGGTCGCAGCCGGACTGATAGAAGTGATGAGGCAACTGTGAGTCAATTCGAGGTAGTCCGCCAGGCACAAACGCCCCAAGTCGAGTCGCCACGGAGGAATCCATCGCAGGCGGCCCCATCGCGCCCTGATCCGAGCACCGGCCGCCCGCTCAACGTCCCAGAGTCCATCGCGGTCGCGCTCGTCGACGTCCTGCTGGTGCTGGTTCCCGCAGTGCTGGTGCACCTGGTGCTGGACTGGACGGTGCTGGCGTGGATCATCGCCGGAGAAATCGTGGTCGTCATGGCGCTGCTGTTGGCCACGCTCGGACGCACCCCGGGCCTGGCCGTCATGTCCGCATCCGCGGCATCCTCGGTGGGGAAGACACCGGGCATCGCTACGGCTCTGGCCCGGGTTCTGCTGACGCCGCTGCTGCCGATCCAACGCCGCACCCCGAGCGCCACGAGCGGGGGCACCGGTGCCGGGGGGCGGAAGTCGCTGGTCGACTCGATCACCCGAACCAGCACCAGGACCAGGCGGGCCAGTCGGCAAACGTCCGCGCAGACGGTCAATCTCTACACCGCGCCGCCGACACAACCCACCCCGCCGACACAGCCCGCGCAGGCAGCGAATCTCTACACCGCCCCGCCGACACAACCCGCGCCGCAGGCACAGTCCGCGCCGGAACCCGTAACGTCTTTCGCGCCCATGCCTGCGTCGGCACCGGGGCCCGCAGCGGCGCCGGCCGAGCCCGCCCTGCCCGCAGACCCCGCTATCCCTGCACCTGCGTATGGCCAGCAGACATATGGCCAACAGCCGCAAACATATGGTCGGCAGGCGTATGGTCGACAGGCCGAATACGGCCCATCACAAGCGTCCGGCCCGGCTCCGACCCCGCCCATCGTCCCGGGCGCTCCGTCCACGGCGGCCTCGTACGCCTCAGCTACCTCACCGTCGCTGCACTCGCCCGACGCCCCACCGCCTGATGTGCAGTCCACCCCGCCGCGACCGCAGCCCGCTGCGAGTCCTGCTCCGCCTCCGCCTGCGCAGCTGCCACAGTCCTTCCCGCCCGGCGGCACCGGGACGCCACGCGAATCCGCCCCCGGCCCGGCGCTCGACCCCGCCGCCACCGGTCCGGTTCCCACCACGCAGCTACCTACAACTGCGAGTTCAGCCACTGGCACCGCAAACTCGTCCGGCGCCACGTCTCCACCGCTGTACCACATCGTCATTGATTCGACCCGATGGCTACCGCTTGAAGGGCAGTGCATCCTCGGACGCGATCCACAGCGACTGGCCGACGACGACGTTCAGCTCCTAGCGCTGGATGCCTCCACGGCAGTCTCCCGTTCGCACCTGCGCATCGGTGTGGCCGGCGGCGGGCCCTGGGCGGAGGATCTCGGGTCTGCGAACGGCAGCATGATATTGCGGGCGAATGGCACGCGAGTCCCTCTGGAACCCGGCGTCCGCACACCGCTGGGGCGGGGAGGCGTCGTGGTGCTGGCCGAGCAGGTGCAAGTCACCGTTGAGGCGAGCCGGCGGGCCAGGCGCGCGCAGAGGTCGTAACAACGGTCATCGCCATCCCGACGTCGTCCTCTCGCGCCCAAACACGACCACCACACAGCGGCCTACCGCTCCGAACCCCCCACGCCCACAAACACGAAGAGCCCGACAACCAAGAACGGGCTGGTTCGTCCAGAACTCCAATGGTTCTGGACGAACCAGCCCGCTGAAAACGGCGGCAGGTCGGCTCAGCCTCCGAAGTTGGCCCGCCCCCGCACGTCGGTAGCGTTGTAGTTCTCCGAGGACGAGGTCACGTGTGCGCCCAGCTGCGCGAGCAGCGCGTTCATGTCCTGGAGCGACTGGTTCCACTGCGCCTTGGCAGCCGTGTACTGGGCCTGCGCCTCACCACTCCAGTCGGACTGGGTCGGGCGCAGTTCCGCGTCCATGTCCTCCAGGTCGGAGCTCATCGCCGAGGACGCCTGAGTCAGGGCCTCGGCCGCGGCGGACATCGATCCGTAGTTCACCAGCATGTCGGTCATAGTTACTCTCCTAAGTCGTAAGCGTGGTGTGAGCTAGCTGTAAGCCTGCGGGATCAGGCCATCATCCCGTGGTAGCCCTGCGAGTTGGCCCCGAGGCTCTGGGCGTTCGACGCCGTCTCCTCCTCGGTGTTCTGGTAGGCGGCGTCGGTGTTCCGCAGCCCGGACTCGAAATTGCTGAGTACCCGTACGATGCTGCGGGCGTCCTGCAGCCACTGGTTGGTCGCCGCGGTGAAGGCCGCCCCACCAGTCCCCTTCCAGCCGGGGCTGAGCTCCTGGACGGCGTTCTCCACGTTGCGCAGGATGCTCTCCTGCTGGCCGCGATGGGTGGCGACGACGTTTGCGGCATTGGCTAGGGTGCCGCTCCCGGCTGCGAGGTTAGTACTCATGGTCTGTGACCTTTCTCAGGTGTGGTGCAGAGTCTGGCGCCGAGCAGAGGACCGCGAGCGCCGTTCCGCCCTCATCCGCTGTGACCGCGGTAACCACCGCGACACATCCCGGAGGAGGTTCGGTAACGGACCAAGACTAACCCCTCCACACGTTCCGTTGTCTACGGTTTTAACCAATCTCGCACTCAAACACCGCCACCTGCGGTGGGTAGAAATACCCATCCCGGCAGAACGGCGGCATTAACGCCGCCGTGACACGGAGGCCCAGATGTGCCACGATGGCACAGTCCTCCCCGTGGCAGGCGGGAGCCGCGTCCTCCCCGCGCGGCGGCATCGGATGACGTGTCACCGGCGCCGACCTCTTCCGACTTGCCCGCAGGTCGTTCCCGTCGCAGGAGAGTGCCTTTGAGCCAGTCGAGCAGTACCGTACACGGCGTGATGACAGTGCCCGCCACTGTGATATATCGCGGCATCCCGGCCGACGTGTCGCTGCCTGCGAACCTACCCCTGGCAGAGGTCCTGCCATCCCTCGCGCAACGCTTGGACGCATTGGAGCCCGACGGGGCGGTCTACGGCATGCGGCTGGTCACGGCAGCCGGCATCGGCCTGGAGGACTCGCGGTCCTTGGAGGAGCAACGGGTGGCGGCCGGCAGTGTGCTCACCCTGGAAGTGCGCAACCCGGATGAGGCCGCCCGCTATGACGACCTCGTGGAAGCGGTGGCGACGGCGGTTGAGCGGCAGGAGGTCGCGTGGCGTCCCGCGGACTCCACCACCATGTCCGTAGTCTCCACCTGTGTGATGTTCTTGGTCGCCGGAGGGCTGCTGCTGCGGCAGGACGGTCCGGGCCTGTTCGCGCCCGTGGCCGCGGCGACGGCGGCTCTGGTGCTGGTGTTGGCCGCATACGCGCTCAAGCGGCTCGGCAGGACGCACGGTTGGGCGCTGGTGCTCACCGCGGGAGCGCTGGTCGCCGTCGCGGCCTACACCGGCTACTCGGAAGTGGCCGCCTCACCCAGTGGCCTGCGCCTGGCGTTTGCCGGCGCAGCCCTGGCGATGACCGTGCTCGCCTGCATCCCGCTGCTCGGCAATGACCGTCCGCTCGTCGCGGGACCGGTGGTGGCCGGGGTCGCGTTGATCAGCGTCGGGTTCGGAACCGAGCTCGCTCATCAGCCGCTACCACACATGCTGGCGATCGTGTCCGCTTGCGCCGCGGTCCTGTCTCTGCTTGCGCCGTGGCTGGCGCTTGCCTCCGTGCCGATCGACGTACGCCTGCCCGATCGCATCGACTCGATCAGACCGGAGCCGGACATGGAGGTCGCGCCGTCCCTTACGGCTCGAGTGATGAACTCTCGCGGCCTGGTGCTATCCACCCGTATCGCCTGCTCGCTGATCGTGTTGCTAAGCGTCCCCTCGCTCATGTCCCAGGGCTGGGCCGGCACCGCCCTGGCCACCGCCATCGCCGTCGCCTCGCTGCTGGGCACCCGGGCGGTGCGCTCGCGCGCCGACGTCGTGGCGGGGATCGTCGGCGGGATGGGAATCCTGGCGACAGTGGTGGTAACGGTTGCGGTCAGCCGCACCGACCTGGTGGCACCGGTGACAGCTGTCGTTGGTGCCGTCGGGGTTGTTGTGCTGCTGTTGAATGTGCTCGGTCCGACGTACCGGCCACAGTTGGCCCGCGTCGCCGACGCTGCCGAGATCATCGTGCTGCTGACCATCCTGCCGCTGGCGGCGTTGGCCTGCGAGGTGTTGTAGGTGGCTTCCAATAAGGACATCCTGGATGCGCAGCGGTTCAACCGCCGTCGCCTCGTCACCGTATTCGTCGCCGGTGCCCCCGGGGGCCGCGAGCTTGAGCCCCGCAGCGTGACACGTCCGCTAATCGGTGGTATCGCCTTGTCACTGGTAATCCTGCTGGTGTCTTGGGTCTCCGGACTGTTCATCAGTTCCCTGCCGGACGGATGGGAGAACAACACCTTGGTGGTGGTCAACGGCGAGGGTGCCCGCTACCTGACGATCAACGGCAGATTGCGGCCGGTCACCAACCTGGCCAGCGCCATGCTGCTGTCCGAGACCGGTTCGTTCCAGGAAGTCTCCGTTGACGCCTCCGTCCTCGACGGCATTGAGCGCGGCAGCAAGGTGGGGATCGACGACGCCCCGGAGCACCTGCCCGAGGCCGACCGGCTGGTGGCGGACGGATGGTCGGCCTGCTCGACGGCGGACGGGACCACCATGACCTACCTGGGCTCCTCCCCCGCCGGCTTGAGCAGCGTGCAGCATGCGCTGGTGTCGGTCGGCGAGACCACCTATCTGGTGGCCGACGGCGTCAGCCACGAGATCCCTGCCGATCAGCTGAGTACCACGCTGCTGGCGCTGGGGCTGGAATCGGAGCCCGTCGTCGCCGTCGACGCCACCTGGCTCAACCTATTCGCGCGTGGCAGCACGCTGGAACCGTTCTCCGTCCCCGGTGCGGGCACCCCCGTGAACGGCCTGTCCGCGGCGATAACCGACCCGGTCGCGGGCATGCTGCTGTCGGTTACCGACGCTTCGGGTGCCGAGCGGTACTACGTCGTGCAGCAGGACGGCAGCCTGAGCCGCCTCAGTGAGGTGGCGGTGACCATGTACCAACTCGGCGAGGGAGCGGACACTCCGATCCAGGAGGTCGGGGTCTCCGATCTGACGCGTGTATCCACCAGCGGTGGCGCACCGTCGGACTGGCCCGAGTCTCTGGACACCGCTCTTTCGGAAGACGACTCCCTATGTGCCGTGCTCGGCGCGAGTTCCACCGGCGATGCGTCACAGACCGCTCTCGCCTCTGCCGACGCAATCACCACGGGCGGAGTGAGCGTTGCCGGCGGCACGGGGGCACTGGTGCGTTCGGTGTCCGGCGGCACCATGGGACCGGTCTTCCTGATCACCGATGCGGGCCGTGCTTGGGGCCTGGGCGGGGACCCGAGCGACACGGTGCAGCGGCTGGGGTACACGGAGGAGCAGATCGCCACGGTCCCCTCACCGTGGCTGGCCCTGTTCCCCACAGGCACTGAGCTCTCCCGAGAAGCGGTCTGGGAGGGGGTCACCGAGGAATGATCCGCACCGGCACTTCCGGCAGGTTCACCGATCTGCGGCACTCGCACCGGCGCAGGCGCCTGGGCGCAGTGCTCGCCCTGTCCTCAATCGTCGCAGTCGGCTTAGCGGCTGGTTTTCCGGCCGGCGGCATGGCGTCCGCGGATGAGACGCCCGCGACGGTTCAGACCGACGGCTTCGTAGCCCGCAACACGATTCCCCGCACCGAGAAAACCGCGGAGCCGCAGCCGCAGCCCACCCCGCAGGCACCAGAAGAGGAGCCGGTCGCCCAGGAGACCACGGAGCCGGAGCCCACGCCAGAGGCCACCGAAGCGGTCGAGCCGACGCCGGACCCCACGCCCACCACTGCCCCAACCCCGACCACCGCGACCGAGGTCGCCGACTGCGAACGCGGACAAACGGCGCTCGTGCAGACCCCGCCGTCGGTGATCGCACAGATCGGTGCGGAGCAGGCGTGGACCGTGTCCACCGGGCAGGGCGTCGTCGTCGCCGTCGTCGACTCCGGTGTGGACGCAACCAACCCGCACCTGACCCACGCGCTCGTCGACGGCGTGGACCTGACCGGAACCGGAGAGGCGACCACGGACGTGGACGGCCTGGGCACCGCCGTCGCCGGGGTGATCAGCGGGCGCGCCGTCTCCGGGTCAGGACTGACCGGGCTGGCACACGACGCCGCGATCATGCCGGTGCGGGTGCTGACGGACACCTCGGAGGCCGCCGTTGAGGCCGGCACGGGCCCACGCGCCGACCAGACCGCGTCGGGCATCGTCTGGGCCGCGGACAACGGAGCCACGATCATCGTGGTGCCGCGCGCGCTGAGCGAGGGCTCCGCAGAGCTGGCCGCGGCGGTGGAGCATGCAACCGCAGCCGGGGCGCTCGTCGTTGCCTCCACCGGCGACCAGCCGCAGGAGTCATCCGCCGCCAATGCTTCCGCGCAGCCCACTGCGGATGCCATCGGCACCGCCGGCACGGAAGCTGCCGAGGCGGACTCGACGACCCGTTATCCCGCCGCCTATGAGGGTGTCCTCGGTGTCACCGCCCTGGACTCCGCGGGCGCGGTTTCCGACGCCGTGCTGCACGGCGACGACGTCGACCTCGCCGTCCCGGCGCAGTCGGTGCTGACCGCATTCTTCGGCGACGGCGACTGCGTGGTCTCTCAGCAGGCTCCGTCCACGGCCCTGGCCACCGGATACGCGGGCGCCGCGGCGGCCCTGGTGGCGGAGGCTCATGGGACGGAGTCTCCGGCGGACTGGGCGTACCGACTCACCGTCACCGCCCTGCGCACCTCCCCGGCGGAGCGCAACGCCAACACCGGTTGGGGGCTGGTGGCGCCCTACGCGGCCATCGAGTTCGTCAACGATGGCACGGCACTCGGACCCGCCAATCCGCGCGGGAGTACCACAAGGGCAACCCCGGCGGTGGCCATGGCCACGCCCCCGTCCCCCGACCCGGCGCCGGCTCGACGGCGGCGGCTGGCGGCGAGCGTCGGCGCAGTGGGCACCATCGCGCTGATATTGCCCCTGGTGGCGTCCAAGGCGGGAGGTAGAGCACCGCGAGCCGCGGCACGCAAGTGAAGAACTACCCACGCGTGCACCTGGTAAGTGGCGTTGCAGGTTTGGTATGTTCCATTTCGGTTACACGCATGAGGAGGAGTTTCGGTGGCCAACGAGATCGATGACGCCGCGTCGCGGGCGCATGCGCATATTGATGGCTGGGTGCGTCAGGCGCAGGAGCGTGCGGAGGCCTCCCAGCGTCTGGCGAAGCAGGTGGAGTCTTTGCGCGAGACCGAGGTGAGCCGGGATCGGGCTATCAGCGTGACGGTGGATGCGGCCGGCAGGCTGGTCGATTTGAAGCTGCGCGAGCCGGCAATGGACTTCACGCCCGGCGATCTGGCCGCGGCGATCATGCGGGCGGTCCAGAAGGCGTCCGCGCGTGCGGGCGAGAAGACGGCCCAAATGGCCGCGGATGTGTGGGGTGAGGACTCGGCGGTTGCACAGCGAGTCCGGCAGGCCTACACCGGCGGCGAGGACGAGGGGACACCGCAGCCGCAGTCGGGGTCGGGCCGGCGGCCTGGGACCGCCCCGCGGGGTGCGGGCCTGATCGACCCGACAGGTTCGTTAGGAAGCTTCCGGCAGGGCGATGACGGGCGTGGCTTCAGGGGTGGTTGGTGATGGCTGACCTGGAGATCTCCCCGGAGGTGTGGCGCACCCACGCCGGGCACGTCGCCTCGGTAGGCGACGGACTGGACACCATCGACCAGGCTTCGGACGCCGCCCTGAGCGGCCTGCCCTTCGGGGTGATATGTACGCCGCTGTTCGCCCCGGCCTACGCGATCGCCAAGCTGGCCTTCGACTCGGGCACCTCCACGCTCAGCGGACAGCTGGACGAGGACGCGCAGACCCTGCGGAGCGTGGCTACCGACTTCGAGGAGACCGACTCCCAGGCGGCTACCGACGCTAACAACACCTACCCGACGGTCTGATCCCCGCTGACCCCACACGCCCGCCGTATCACCTGTTATTCGTTATTAGCTCACCCCCTGGAGGTCTGTCGTGACTGTTGCTAACCCGCTGGTTGCCGCGCAACAGGAGTCGGAGTCGTCATTTTGGGCGGGTACCGGTGTTGGCGAGGACATCTCGGATTTGAGCCAGGCCATCGGCGAGGGTTCGTGGGTGCAGGGGAGCCTGGCGGGTGTGGGTCTGGCCGGGGACGTGCTCTTCACCGTCACCAACCCGATCGCCGCCGGAGTCAGCATCGTCGTCGGCTGGATCATTGAGCACATCTCCCCACTGGATGAGATGCTGGAGCAGCTCACCGGTGACGCGGACGCGGTGATAGCCGGGTCGCAGACCTGGACGAACATCGCTGACGCTTACACCCAGCAGGCCACGAGCCTGAACGACTACCTCATCGCGGACATGGCCGACCAGGCCGGGCAGACCGCGGACGCGTGGAGAACCCGCGCGGGCAAGCTGGCCGGCGGTATGAATGCCATGTCGGCTGCGGCGGCGAACATCGCCAAGGGATTAGAGATCTCCGCGGCGATCGTGCAGTTCGTGCACGACATGGTGCGCGACGCGATCTCCGAGGCGATCGGCATGTTCTTCGAGGCGGCCGCAGAGGAGATCTTCTCCCTCGGCCTGGGTACGCCCGCGGTGGTGGCACAGATCGGCACCTGGGTGGCGGACAAGGTCAGCATGCTGGCCTCCAAGGCCAAGGACCTGGTCAACTCCTTCGAGGCGCTGTCCGAGCTGCTGAAGAAGATCGAGCCGGGCGTCACCAAGCTCATGAACGGCCTGAAGAAGCTCGACCTGTCCGACTGGGCCGAGAGCAAGGGCACCCAGGTGGGCCGCGACATCAAGAACCACATGAGCGGCTCCACCCCCAAGCACCACACCACCACCCTGACCGCAGCCCACACCACCAGCAGCACTTCGGGTGGCGGAGGCAACAGCGCTTCCACTACCAGCAGCCACTCCACCAGCAGTACGAGCTCCAGCCACTCCACCACCAGCACCAGCGGCAGCCACAGCACCACAAGTTCCGCCAGCAGTTCCGGCGGCGCGGGTAGCCCAGGCAGCGGCTCCGGCGGGTCCCATGCCAGCTACCACGGCATCGACCCGATCCACGGCGACACCACCGGTACAACGCCCTCGTCCTCCGCTCACAGCTCTACGAGTTCCTCGGCAGGCGCGACGCACGCATCCTCGTCGTCCCCAGCAGCATCGACGTCCTCGGCCCCGGCGTCCGCGAGCATGGCTGATGCCGCTGGTGGTAGCCACACCCGGGCCGGCACCACCACCCCGCAGGCCGACACCCCCGCCACCACCCCGGCGGTCCCGACGACCGATGCCAGCTACCACGGCATCGACCCCATCCACGGCGACACCACCAGCACCCCCTCCGCCCACAACACCACACACGCCGACACCACGCGCGCCGACGCCGGAAGTGGCGCCGACTCCCCGCGTGCGGGCAGCAGTGGCCCGGAGGGCACTCGCACCAGCGGCCCCGAGGCGGACACCGGCCGGACCGAGGCCGGCGACCCTGACGCCGGGTCCAGCCGCACAAACAACACCGACACTGGGCGCGCCGACTCTGGTAACGCCCAGGCCGAGGCCGACGGCACCCACGCCGGTGACGGCGCCGACGCGGACAGCTCTCGGCCCGCACAACACGACACCGAGTCTGCCGGCCGTGATGCCCAAACCACGCCAGCACGCACGGACGCCGACCAGCCCGACACCACCGCCCGCGACGGGTCCAGCCCGGAGACCGGACAGGACACCGGCCGCTCCGAGCGCCCGGACCAGCCCACGGGTGAGGGTGCCGGCCCGCACTCCTCGCGCACCAGCAGTCCCGATACCGACACCCCGGACGCCAGCAACCCGCACTCCGAGCGCGCCCCCGAGAGTGACCGGCCTGACACCCAACACGCCAACGACACCGGTGACGGCAAGACTGGCACCGACAGCGACCCCGAGCACACCAACCCCAACAACACCGACACCCACGGCCGATCCGATGCTGACGCCGACCCAGGCAGCAACCGGCCCGACGAGCACGGCAAACAGGCTCCCGACGAGCACCCCAAGGACCCGGAGTCGCCGGATTCTGAGCGCCCCAAGGGCCAGGAGCCGGACCCCGAGCACCCCAAGGGCCAGGAACCCGAATCCGTGTCTGCCCGCAGGGACCCGGAAGACAACAATTCTCACTCGAACGCCGCAGCAGCCGACACCACAACCCCACACACCAAAACCGACGACACACCCGACCCCACCGGCAACCACAAGGACACACCCGACGCCGACACCACCCACAACAGCGACACCGACACCAACAACGAACACGCAAAGGACGGCGCTGCCGACAAGGACGGTCAGCACGAGGGCGATGACGACCACAACGCTGACGATCACGCCGATGGAGATGGAGCAGACGGTGCTGACGGCGACGTTGATGACAGGTATCAGAAGAGTGTTCCTGAGTTATTCGAGGACCGAAAAGACTATATAAATGTGCGCGATGAGTTGCTGGGACAATTGGACGATTCAATGCCCGACGGCCTAGGACGAAACGCCTTCAATGTCGAGAACCGACAGCAGACCATACGTGATCTTTTAGATGATGGCTACGACCCGGAAGAGATCAAGAAGCTGCAAAAGATCTCAACCGATTTGACCGCCGCCAGGCAGAATGTCTCTGAGACTTCCGCGGCGATCGGCGAGGTCGGCGGGCAGCACTACTCGGATACGCATGGCGCTCCGGTGCTGGATGCGTGGCGTAACGAGAACAATGGCCACACCCCGCCGGGGGGCTACTCCGACGGCGCCGCGTTGAGCGATGACGGCAAGACCTTCTACGAGCTGGAGTACAAGGGCGTCACCGCCAAGCTGAGCAAAACGCCTGTGCACACCACGTTCGAAGGAGACTTTCCTCAGGGCACACCAGAGTACGCGCGCGATCACCTTATCACCGACCCGCGCTACGCCCAGTACTTCCATGACCATAAAGACGTGTGGGAAGCGATCAAGAGCGGGAAGACCAAACTATGCTTCCGAACCATTTCCACTCGCACACCACACGGGGAGCCGCACGTGCAGGACGTCCTCTTCGACCTGGTCGGAGACGGGCCAAACGGCCACAAGGTTCGCGACACCCTGCAGGAGATGATCGACGCGCTCGACTGAATGACGGCCCTAACCACGAGCATTGAGCGTTACGCAAAGTCTTCAACGGCCGATACAGTAGACATTGCGGACAGCGCAGCCTAAAATACTTAGTAGTCTAAAGGGTCACAGCCTTGCCGACTGGGCAGTCCGAGTGATTCAGGGAGGAAGCAGGTATGAGCAGTGCCAGCGACGGACAGGCCGGGACCGGCGGCCCTGCTGGGGCGGTTCCGGGGTTTGAGTTGTCTTTGCCTGGTGGTGGGGTGTTTCGGGTGGTTCCGCCGGAGGTGGGTGTGCCGGTGATCCGGCTGTGGTTGGAGCACGAGTGGCCCATGAGTGTCCGGGAGGGCCTGGAGCTGCGCGACCGTCTCGGCTGGCAATCGTCACCAACAGACGAGATGATGTTTACTACGGGTCACGACCTGGGCGGAAAAGATGCATACTTCATCGATCTCAAAGGTCAGCTGAATTCCTTTCACATGGGGTTGGCTTCGCGTATTCCTAAAGCCAGTGCGCCGCCGGAGGCGGCTGTGCTGGTGCGCCAGGTGTACGCCCAGTACGTCGAAGTGCTGACCGGCTTGTACGGTACCGGCACTACTAAGCACTTCCAGGGGCGTAACGGCCCCCAGGAGTCCACCACCTGGACCCTGCCGAGCGGGGCATCACTGACAGTGGGCGTCCTGGGAAGGATTATTGACGTCACCGTGGACTCGCCTGCTGCTAATCGTGCGGCCGAGGCTGAACGACGCTATCTCGCGGAGGAAGCTGAGTTCCCAACCGAGCCCCCGCCACGGCCCCGCACCAACAGGTGACCCAAGACGGTCACCGCGGTGCTGGCGCCCCTTCCAGATCCTCTGCCAGGCGAGCATGGCTATCAGGCGGATCGCGATGCCTGAATACGACACTCACACGCTCCAGGAACGACCGTGTTTGACCTGATTGGTGACGACGGAGTGCGTCGGCCGTTCACCGGCGATATCCGTGACCTCCGCCCAGGCGTCGTGCAACACCGTTTGCGTATTGATCAGGAGGAGGCCACGCGCCTGGGGTTGGGGCAGATCCCTGACGATCTGGAGGACCAGTATTGGGACCGTCGCTGGTACCCCACCCGTCCTGAGGACGGCACCATCGACTACGACTGTTTAACCAAAGACGAGTTCTTTGAACGCGACGCGGAGAATCATCGCCGCAACCGGCTGCGCCACGCACAGTTGCATTACACGGTCACCGAGGACACACGCGGCAGGACCCGTGTACGCCAGGTCCCGCCGAAAAGGCCCCGCTGGGCGGATGACCCGACGGGGCTGAAGATGCTCCCGCCCACCTGCAGCTTCCGGTTGCGTCGGGGCTTTCTGACCAGCATCCGCCTCGACGCCAACCAGCCTGAGCCCGACGTAAACCAGTGGTATGACCGGCTTAACCGTCAGGAGCAGGATGCCTGGATTGTGGGACTGTTCCGTACTGACGCTCCTGAAGGCCAGACCACCTTGGTGTTGGAGTACTACGGGCAGGCATGGGCGGCGGCCCGCACCGATGGCGTCCCCTGGCCCACCGACCTGAACGCCAGTGAACTCAGCATTCCGACGCTGTGGCTGCCCGTGACCCTGACACCCCTGCCCACCATCCCCAACGACCCGGGCAGCCCAGTATCCATCCCCCCATCCGCCGAGCCCGTCGCGGCCCAAGTCGCCACCGATCATGCCGTGTTCGGCCCCTGGTGGAGTGATGGAGACCCGGTCCTGCCGTACCGGCCCCAGCCATGGATCAAGCCGGCCCCCAACCGTGAACACTACCGACAAGCACTGGGCCACAAAGCCAAGCGCTCCTACCGGAAGGCACAAGAGCAAAGGGAACAGGAGATGCACCGCAACCAGGAGGACGCTGGCCAATGAGCACGCCCGACCAGCCAGTTCCCGATCAGCCCACGGCCGAGGAGCGCTTCGAGCGCGCCGTCGCGGGACTGCGCGAGCTGCCGCCCACCGGGGCGGTCACCTTCCGCGGCATTACCAGCCCGACCGGCACCCAGCCAGGAGTGGTAGTGCCCCGGGGTATCACCGCCACCAGCCGTGACCTCGTGGTAGCCACCGCGGGCATGACCAGCCCCGGCATCGCCGTCGTGGTAATGCACACAGGAAGGGACGTGGCACCGGTTTCTGCCGTACCCGAGGCCCAGGAGGTGGCCCTGCTTCCCGGAACCGTCTTGTACACCGGCCGCTTCCTCCAGGTCGCCGGACACACCGTCGAACTGGTTGAGCAGCTCATGCCCACCGACGAACAGCAGTGGGCCAGCCAGCTCACCAATGACGCCGTCGCCCAACTCATGCGCGCCGTCGCCACCACCATCACCAACGCCCAGGGCCGAACACCCCCGGTAGACCCCGCCTACTGCGCCCGCTTCGCCGTACCAATCGCATGAAACAGCCCGGCACATGCTGGAGTACCGGGCTGACGGGTTGATCAACTCACTGACAAGCTGAACCAGCACCCGGCTCACAGCAGCCAGAGCCGATCACCGCAGCCCGTAACGCCGCTCCTGACTCTCGCGCACCAGCGACCCCGGGAACACCAACCCCAACGACACAGACACCGACACTCACGGCCGGTCCGATGCTGACGCCGACCCGGGTGGCAACCGGCCTGGCGACCACAGCCCACAGCAGCATCAACCCGACGAGCACGGCAAACAGGCCCCCGACGAGCACCCCAAGGATCCAGAATCGCCGGACCCCGAGCGCCCCAAGGGCCAGGAACCCGAATCCGTGTCTGCCCGCAGGGACCCGGAAGACAACAACTCCCACTCGAATACCGCAGCAGCCGAGGCCACAACCCCACACACCAAAACCGACGACACACCCAACCCCGACACCAGCCACAACAACGACACCCACACCAGCAACGACCACGCGAAGGACGGCGCTGCCGATAAGGACGGTCAGCACGAGGCCGTCAATGACCGTCACGGCGAGTCGACCTCGGATGCTGATTCTGCAGATGCGAAGGACTCGCCTGACGCCGGGGACGGCAAGCAGCACTATGACCCGGATCAGGATGCCTTTAACCACGAGCACCGGCCCGACATCAAGCACAACGTCACGGTTGGAGCCGACAGCCCACTGGCACCTAAGACGACCAAGCCCTTCGGTGACGGCGTCGACCTGCAACCGAACACCTGCTACGACGTGGCCGAACGCGGCAAGTTCTACACCAACGAGCAGGGCGAGATCGTGCACGTGGAGACCGAGTCCGCGGCTCTGCGCCAGACGTGGTGGGACCACGACGGCGTGTCCCCGATGAACCCGGACCTGAAGGATCCGCTGCCTAATGCCACCTATACGGTGGACGGCAAGTTCCACTACACCACCGACCCCTGGGGTCGCACCGTACGCATCCAAGTCGATCGCATGGATGTGGTCGACCAGAGCCTGCGGTATCGGTCCGAGTCCGTGCAGCAGCGGATCGGCCATTACGGGGACGGAATCGCCAAGGACACCTATGATGGTGGGCACATGGTTGGTTCGCAGAGCGGAGGCGGGCCCGAGGATCTCAACGAGGTCCCCATGCACAAGGACGTCAACCGCGGGACCAACGGCACCTACCCGAAGAGTTATAGACGGTTTGAGTATGAGGTCGCCGCTAACCCGGACAACTACAGGAACATCGACATCCGCATCGAGTACGACGGCCCACCAGCCAACGCCGACTCCGTCAACCGTCTCAGCGACGTCAACCCGGTTGATAGAGTACCAACACGTTGGGAAGTACATTCACAGGACGCGAATGGCATTTCTAGAGTTCCAAGACGCTTTGAAAACCGGTGAACACAAGAAGAGGACCAAGAATGACGCCAAGGGAAATAAAGTCGACAGAGTGCGTCATTAGAGAATTAGAAGAAACTATCCAAAACTGGATACAGCATGCTGGAGCATCCCATACCGAAATAGTCATCAACGCTATTGGTCGAACCAGCCAGTACGACCCACAGTTAACTGTTGACGGAACCACGAATAGGGTTATACCCCCATACGGTACACGACTACCATTCGGCGATCTTCGTCACGCGCAGGCGTTGCCTGGTCGTGGTGCGTGGACGTGGTGCCACTTGTGGATGGATGCCGCCGACGGGGTGCTGCACCAGGAGAGCGACTGGATGCGCGAGCCGATCTTCGACGAACCTGATGGTGGCCCGCCGGGACCGCGGGATTGTTGGATTGAGCTGGATCTGTATCCGCGTGACGACGAGTTCATCCCGGACTGGCTGCGCAAGGGCTACGAGGCCGAACTCAAACGCCAGGAGCGCAATGCACGTCGCCGTGAGAACTACCGCCGCAAGCGCGAGCAGGAACGCGGCGACTGACCACAGCCGTTTTGCGGGCGTCGACCTATATCACCGATTGAGATTAGGAAGCCCGGAATCGGCAACGTCGCCTGGGAATACGGACGTGCCTGAGCGATGCACACGGCATCGGCGACGCCCCACCGCCGCCCAACCCGACAACGACAACGCCACCTCGCACCCAAATACGACCACAGATCGCAGCCCCGCGCGGGAACCGCTGCGCCCTCAAACCGGGAGAGCCGCACAACCATGTTTGATTTGATTGGCGACGATGGGGTGCGCCGTCCATTCACCGGCGACATCAGAGACCTCCGCTTCGGTGTCATCAAAGACCGTTTGCGCATTGACCAGTCCGAGTCCACACGTCTGGGGCTGGGACAGATCCCCGATGATCTTGAGGACCAGCACTGGGACCGACGCTGGTACCCCACCCGTCCTGAGGACGGCACCATCGACTACGAATGCATGACCGATCAGGAGTCCCAAGAACGTGACGCCGAGAATTGGCGCCGCAACCGGCTGCGCCACGCACAGACAGAATACGTCGCATTAGAGGATCAGCGTGGCGGTACGAGGGTGCGTCGGGTCCCGCCCAGCAAGCCGCGTTGGGCCGATGAGGTCCTATCGCCGGTAAAGACTCCTCCCACCTACAGCCTTCGGTTGCGTCGAGGCTTTTCGACCAGCATCCGCCTCGACACCGACCAGGCCGACCGGACAGAAATAGACGCCGATCGGTGGGACTACGGGCTGGAGCGGTCGGATCAGGACGTCTGGATCGTAGGACTATTCCGCACCACCAACCCTGCAGGCCAGACCACATTCGTGCTGGAGCACTACGGGCGGGCATGGGCGGCCTCACGCACCGATGCAGAGCCCTGGCCCACCGACCTAAACGCCATGGAGATCAGGCTCCCGGTCCTGTGGCTTCCCGTGACCCTTACGCCACTGCCCGCCGTCCCAACCGACCCGGGCAGCCCGATAACTGTCCCCTCCGCCGAACCCGTCCCGGCACGGGTCGCCACCGACCACGCCTTGTTCGGCCCCTGGTGGAGGGACGGTGATCCGATCCTGCCCTACCGGCCCCAGCCATGGATCAAGCCCGCACCAAACCGTCGGTACTACCGGCAGTCCGAGGGCATTGCCGCCATGTTCACTTTTCGTAGGATGCAGGAGCGCCAACAATCCGAAAGCGGCCCGGACCAGGAGGACACCAGCCAATGACCACGCCAAACCAGCCCGTTCCCGACCAGCCCACGCCCCAGGAACGCTTCGAACGCGCCGTCGCCATCACCATCACCATCACCAACGCCCAGGGCCAAACACCCCCGGTAGACCCCACCTACTGCGCCCGCTTCGCAGCACCAATCGCATGAGCAACAGCCCGGCACATGCTGCAGTGCCGGGACGACGGGTTGATCAACTCACTGACAAGCTGAACCAGCACATGCTGGACCGGCTCATAGCAGTCGTCGATCACCGCAGCCCGTAACGCCGCTCCTGACTCTCACGCACCACCTGCTGCGCCTGCCAGGTGACGCCCGACAGCGGAATGTACTCATGCGTCTCCTGCGTGTAGCCGCGGGCCACCGCCCAGTCCCAGATCCGCGAGCACTGGGCCACGGCCCGAGCCTCCAGCGACGGCGGCCACGCCCCCATCCAGGACAGTCCCGTCAGCGCCACCGCCTGTCCATCCGGCATCACCATGTAGGCATCCGCGCTCTTAACCACCTTCCCCAGCGTCACGCGGGCGAACAGGCTGGTGCGCGAGGTCGGCCAGGGGAAGTCGCGCGTTTGTCCGAACACATGCAGGTGGATTCCGGTCGCGTCCAGTACGGTGTGACTGCGCGCCATGGTGACGACCAGAGCCAGCGACGCCAGGCCCGCGAACAGCGCCACCAGCATGTAGCCGATCCTGTCCGGCTCATTCACCAGGTACCAGCCGGCGCCGTACAGGCAGGCGAGTCCGAAACCCGCCGTCAACCAGAAGGCAAAGCCACCGGATGTCGTGATGTTGGACTTGAGCACGAGCCGCTCCTGCGAGAGCGGGATCGGGGCCAGTTCAACTTTCAGGGGCTGCTCCTCACCCGCCATTCCCGGCTGCTGAAAACCCGCAGGATAAGGCTGCCCGGCCGACGGCGTCGTCGCCCCCTGGCCGGCCGGGGGGCCCGGCTGCACGTAACCGTAGCCGGACTGCGTGGGGACGTGCCCATACTGACCGCTCCCGAGCGCCTGCCCGCCGGCATCTGAGCCGTACTCGGGGGCTCCATACCCGCCGGGCTGCCCGTACTGGCCGTAACCCTGTACGCCCGGGCTCAGCCCTTGCCCCTGCCCCTGAGGCGCCTGGACCTGCCCCCGTCCCGGTGTCGGCTGCGTCATCTCACTCTCCTCTGTCACGGGACGATCATGATAACGACCGGGGCTAGTCGACGGGAACCCCGGGATGACGCGGCGGCGAGGCAGATGTCACGCCTTCAGCGCCCGCACAACGGTGACAGTCCGGACACAACTGGCGTAGCGTGTTCGTGACATGTGGGTGGTCGGCCCCCCCCACCACGCCTGGCGCTTCGACGTCGGCGCGAGGGTGGGGAGCGCTCCCCACTCTCATGCCTTCAGATCAACGCCCTCACCGGCTACGGTCGTTCACATACGGCTCCACCGCCACCTCAACCACTACAGATTTACATCCGCCCCTGCGAACAGTTGGAGACACAATGTCCGGTACTTTCTCGGTCGACTACGACACCGCGACGAGCAACTCCGCCAAGATGGCCACCGCCTCCGACGAGTACGCCTCACCAGCAGCAACCAGCGTGGACTCGGTCACCGTCAACCAGTCGACCACGACCTGGTCCACCCACACCCAGGCCCACTCCTGCATGCGCGCATACACCGATGTGCTCGATCAGCTCCAGGCCTGCATCGCCTCCACGCAGAAGGATCTGGACACGCTCAAGACGAACTATGACGCCGCCGTCACCGCCTTCACCGAGCAGGACGAGCAGAGTAAGGAAGACGCGTTACAGACCCTGAAGAAGTGGAGCGAGAACCGCTCCGAAATCCCCGATACGTCGAGGCCCACCGGCCTGCCCGGCGGTCCCGCTCAGACAAGGGCCACCGCCGAGTAGCGTCCACCGCCCGCGGCCGTACGATTCGCACGCGCCTCGGCCCGGCGTAGAGAAAACCAAGAAGACTGACATACGACGAAGGATCGACAAGGACTAACGAAGCATGGGAACGAACGCCGACGAGTTGAAGAAGATCCACGACCTCGACCTGGACGACTACGGGGACGACGTCATCCTCGCCCAGATCCGGTCGAACTTGGTCTCCTGCGACGACACCATCCGCACGATCGCCGCCAGCCCCGCCTTCGAGGGCGAGACCCAACTCGCCGTCAACGGGGCACTCGCCCAGCTGCAGGCGGAGGTGCGCAAATGGTACGCAGCAGTAGACGCCATCAAATCCGAGCGCACCACGGCCCGCGACTCCATGCGCACCGCCAAGCCCAAGTATGACGAACTGCCCGAGCACACCTCAGACATCATGGATGAAGAAATCGTCATTGAGGACAGGCGTAACAGGCAGGCCGCCGAAGCGCTCTCCCCCATGGACACCACGCTGACCGCCTCGGCAGCGGCCCTGCGCGCGATTGACCTCTCACGGCCGGAGTTCGACCCGAATCGCCAGGTCGACCAGACACCGCTCGACGAGCTTCCCAGCTCCAGTTCCGCAGGCAACGGCGGCGGCGGTGGCACCACTTCGGGAGCAGGCGCCGGCGGCGGTGGGGCCGCAGGCTCCGGAGGAGCCGGGAGCACCGCCGGCTACGGGGCAGGCACTTACGCCACCGGTCACGCCGTCCCCCTCGTGCCAACCGCAACCGGTACAGCCGCAATCGGTACGACGGCGGTCACCGCGACTTCACGTCTCGTTCCCAACACCCATATCGGTCACTCCGTCACCCAGGTTGATCGCTTCACCAGCAGAGTCAACGGTCCGGCTTCGACACAGAGCACCGCATTTGCGTCGGCACGCTACACGGTTGAGAACGGCAAACTCATCCCCCTGGCATCCGCAAGTCACACCACGTCAGTCGGCGGAGCGGGCGGTCCCGGCACCACCGGCCTTGTCGCCGGAACTGCTGGCACTGTCGGCGCCACAGCCGCGGCCGCGGCTGTCGTGCGCGGGTTGAGCGGAGCCAGCGGAACCGCAGCCGTCGGCACCAGCGCAACAATGGGCGCCACCACGACCGCCGGCATCAACGGCAGCACCGGAATGGCGGCTACCACTGCTGGTGCCGCTTCCGCTCAGGGCAGCAGCACCGCGGGATCCGCCGCGCACGGCGCAACCGGACGCCCCGCCATGGGTGCGCCGGCCGCGGGACGCGGCGGGGGGCAGTCGCGCCAACGGCGGCGCCCCCACGGCACCTACGACATCCCACTGCTGGAAGACGAGGTCCAGGAGGACTACATCGCGGATCCCGGCGTGGCCGGGCAGGCGGGCTCGCTGGAGACCTTGACCACCCCGGAGTGGACCCAGGAGTCCGACTCCTGGTGACCCCGACGAACAACGCCTGAACGCGAGCGGCGTCCTTCGCCTCCCGGAGCGGCTAACGGATGTTCTCTCAGTCGTCCAGCTCCAGGAGCATGCGGGTATTGCCCAGGGTGTTGGGCTTGGCACGCGCCAGGTCGAGGAACTCGGCGACGCCGTCGTCGTGGCTGCGCAGCATCTCCACGAAGATGTCGGTACCCACGGGCGTGCCCTGAATCTCCTTGAACCCGTGGGCGGCGAAGAAGTCGACCTCGAAGGTCAGGCAGAACACCCGCCGCAACCCCAGGGTGCGGGCACGGTCCAGCAGGTTGTTCAAGATGGCATGGCCGACGCCGTGGTGCAGGTGGTCGCGGCGTACCGCCAGCGTGCGCACCTCCGCGATGTCATCCCACATGACGTGTAGGGCGCCGCAGCCGATCAGCCCCGACTCGGTAGCGCCGTCGAGTTGGCCGGTGCCCTCCGCGACGGTGAACTCCTGAATGTCCTCGAAGTAGTTGATCAGGTCCTTACCGATCAGGATGCGCCGCTCCGCATAGGGGCGCACGAGCTCGGCGATGGCGCGCGCGTCGGCAGGGCGGGCGGGGCGCAGCACGGTGCGCCAGGCCGCGTCCCGGAAGCGGTCGGGCAGCCGGGCGGCAGCGTCGGACGCAGCCACGGGTACCGCCGGCGATGCCGTCGGGGCGGCAGACGCCGCCGCATCCGCCGCGGTGGTCGCATCCGTTTCGGCTCCCGCGCTGGTTGCGGGCACCACGGCGCTCGACTCAGCGTTGTCGGTGCTGGGCATATTGCGCATGCGGCCCATGTTCGCGCTTCTCCTTCCGTGCGGCCAGCGCCAGCACCGCGCGGGCGGTCGCGTCGTCGACCACCAGGTCGGTGGCCACGCGGGCCCGCAACGCCGCCAGCAGGGCGCGCGTCTTGCCGACACCCGCCACCACACACAGTCTGCGAGGAATCCGCGACAGCTGCGCCGGCGTCGGACCGGTGGCGCGCACATTGAGGGCGACGTCACGCCAAGTGCCGTCCTGACGCAGCATGACGGTGCACACGTCACCGACGACGCCGTCGCGCAGCAGCAGGGCGCGGTCCTGCTCGCTCAGGTGCCCGCCGCTGTAGACCTGGCTGGGCAGCGCCGCACTCGGATCCAGTGAGCCGACGCCGAAAACCGCCAGGCTCGCCCGGTCCGCGAGCGCCAGCACGCGCCGCACGGAGCGCTCCGACCACATGGCCTCCCGGGTGGCGGCGTGGTCGAAGAACGCGGGAACCGGGAAGGCGACGGTGCGCGCGCCGAGTCGCTCGGCGAAGTCGGCCAGTACCTCCCCCACATTCGGGCCGTCGCCCTCGGGTGCGGTGGCCCCGTTGAGCTGAACCACGGTCAGTCCCGGCACGCGGCGTCGCGGCAGGGCGGCGGAGACCTCCGACATGGTGGTGCCCCAGGCCGCACCCATCACCCCGTTCTCGGGGGCGAGGGCCACCAGCTCCTCGGCGGCCACGGCGGCGACCTGCTCCAGCCGGTGAATCTCGGTGGTGCCCTCGCGCACGGGCACGATCCGGGCGGAGACGTTGAAGGTGTCCCTCAGTGCCGCCTCCAGGGTGCCGGCACCGCCGGGCGCGGTCAGGGTGATGCGGACAATGCCGTCGGCGCGTGCCCGCGTCAGCAGGCGGGACACGGTGGAGCGCGACACGCCCAGGTGGCGGGCGATCACGTCCATGGTCTCCCCTTGGACGTAGTACATCGAGGCGGCCTCATAGCAGCGCTCGAGTGAGACCGTGCTGCCGGCCCCCTCCGTCATGCATCCCCCTGTCACCCACTGGCCTGCACGTTCGTGCGCCATGAGCGACCATTATCGCATGCGCCGGCGGCTGCCCTTGACACCTGGCACCGGTTTGGCCCCCGTAAGTCGGTTTGGATCGCCCCAGTAGCACACTGCGGCGCTCCAAACCGAAGGCAGGGGTCCGAACAGAGGATGGCGGTCCAAACGGGTTGGACGCGATATCCGCGGGGTCAGCGCGCCCGGTCGGCGCGCTCCGGCTTGGGCTCGATGCCGGCCAGCCGGGACAGGCCGTAGGCGGCGTGCAGCACCCAGATCGGGTGGACCGTCTTGACGCCGCTGGACTGCTCGATCTGCCAACGGCAGGTCTCGGTCTCACACACCGCCAGGTTCGGGTTCACCTCACGCACGATGTCGAACAGGGGTCCACCGACCGCCTGGGCGACGTCGTACTTCTCCTTCTTCAAACCGTAGGTCCCGGCGATGCCGCAGCAGGCCCGGCCGGACTCGACCACGTGGAAGCCCGGCACCAGTTCCATGAGCTCGATCGCGGGCATCCCCATGTTCTGCCCCTTGAGCTGGCAGGGGGCGTGGTAGGCGACCGTGGCGTCGATGCGGCGGAAGTGGTGCGGCAACTCACCGGCGTCGTCCAGGTCGCGCAGGAACTCCGACAGCTCCACCGTCCGCGGGGACACGTCGGCGAGTACCTCGGCGTCCACGCCCATGATCTCGTGAGCCTCGTGCTTGAGCATGCCGGCGCAGGAGCCGGAGGAGGAAACGATCGTCAGGTCCTTGCCGGCCGCCGCCAGCTGCTCGCACAACTTGACCACATTGGCAGACGCCTGCCCGTACAGGCCGTTGGACTGGGCGGCCAGGCCGCAGCAGCCCTGCTTGGGCACGATCACCTCATAGCCGATGTGCTCAAGCACCTCGATGGCGCGTTTGGAGGTCTCCACCTCGAAGTAGCCACCGGCGCAGCCGTGGAAGAACACGATCGGCCCGCGGGAGCCGGCGGGCACCAGCGTGCGGGCCCGCTTGGTGCGACGACGCAGCCAGCCGGACAATGACTGCGGCTGTGCGTGCGGCATGGGCGCGTCGCGGTGCACCCCGACCGTCTTCTCCATGACCACGCGGATGGGCTTGTTGGCCAGTGCGGCGTTGGCCAGCGGCGCGATAGGGGTCATCACCTTGCCCATGAGGGTGGTCTGGGTGATCAGCCGGTCGCGCACGGGCACAGCGTTGTTCTGCGCGCGCATGACGGCGCGGGCCTGGTTGTTCAGCTCGGCGATCTTCACGCCCTGCGGGCACACCCGCGTGCAGGTGCCGCAGGAGGAGCAGTAGTCGATGGAGTGGTCCACGCTCTCCCCGTTGCGGTAGCGCTCCGCCTGCGGGCCGACGAACTTCGGGCCGGGGAACAGGTCGGTGACCTCCATGACCGGGCACATCGTCTCGCAGATGGTGCACTTGACGCAGCAGTCAAGGCTGGCTCGAGCCAGCGAGTGGGCGGCGGTTTCGACGGCGGCGGCGCCGCTCTTGACCCGCGCCCCGCCCTTGCCGGGCAGCGGCAGGTCCCAGCGCTGAGCCAGGGTGTCGACGTCGAACATCAGTCCTGCTCCTTCGTTA
>NZ_QMIN01000067.1:0-5907 GCF_003287795.1 Actinomyces sp. Z5 | reverse complement strand
TGGCCGAGCTCGGCCACCACCGCGGCGGCCGCCGCCTCGGCCGAGCCGAGCGCAATGCCTTCCCCCGACTTCTCACTCCAGCGCACCGCGCCGGCCAGCACCCCGCCGGCGGCATGGACACCGGCCAGGACGGGGGCGCCATCGGGGCCGAGCGGCCGCATCTGCGCATCGACCGCCACGCCCACGCGGAACAGTCCCTGGGGCGCGCCCCAGTAATCGTGGTGGATCAGGCGGCGCAGGTTCTCCTGCCCGTCCGCGCTGACCCCGGCCAGCGGCAGGCCCAACACCGTGTCGGTGACCTGCCCGTGGGAGTCCATGGTCAGGGCCCCGGACTCGAAGCCGCCGGCGGCCAGGATGAAGGCGTCGGCACGGTGCTCGCGGGGTCGGCCCGCGGCCGCACTGGTGACGGAGACCAGTCGGCCGCCCTCGATGCGGCTGTCGACGACGCGTGCCCCCATGACCACGCGCACGCGCTCGGCGGAGGCGAGCCGGTCCAGCCAGTGCTCCAGCCGCAGCCCGGGTACCGACGGCGGCACCAGGGGAATCTCGCCGACGGGCGCGCCGAGGCGGTCGGCGAGTTCCCGGAAGACGCCGGGGCGGTTCAGCCCGAGCACGGCGGGCAGCAGCACGGTCTCGCCGTCGCGCACCCTGCCGTCCAGCAGGCGGGCGAGCCGGTCGATCCCGTCCGGGTGGTCCAGGGCGCGGGCATGCCCGACCGCGTTGGTGTCGCTCTCGCCTGCGCGGGCCTCGAAGTCGACGGTGATGGCGCGCGCCTGCACGCGTCCGCCGCCGGGCAGTTCGGCGCGCCCCAGGTTCCCGGCCACCATGTCGGCGGTGAAGTCCTTGAGCCGGGCCAGGCCGACCACCAGGTAGCGGCCGCCGTCGTGCAGCACGGACGCCTGCATGGAGGGCTGCACCAGCAGGGTGGGGCGCACGGCCCCCAGCGCCGTGGGCAGCCACAGGTTCGCGGGCCCCTCGCCGCTGTTCGCGGCGGAGCCGCCCTGCCCCGTGCCGGCGTCCTCCGCGGCGCCGTCCGGGCGCGCGGTCAGCAGGTCGGAGCCGACCAGGGCGGCGAAACGATCCACGCCGGCGGCAGTGGCCTCCCGGCCGATCACCCGATAGGGATGGCCCTCCGGCAGCAGGTCGGCCGCGGCAATGGCGGCGTAGGGGTGGGTGATGGCACGGCGTGCGGCTCGCTCCGCCTCGCCTCCGGCTCCCGGACCGGCCGGTCCGGCCGCGCCGCCGAGCCGTCCGAGCACGTCGATGGTTCCGGGCGACAGGGCCAGCCCGCCCATGCCCTTGGTGACCAGGGTGACGCCGGCTCCGGCCCGGCGCAGCCGCAGGGCGGCGGCGTAGCCGGCGATCCCGGCGCCGATGACGACGACGTCGCTGTTCATGCACGGACCTCCTGCTTGGCTGCGGCAGTGGCGCGGGTCGCGCCGGCGAGGGCCGCGGCTTCGGCGTCGAGCCGGGGAGCTGCGGCCAGGGCGGCCAGGGCCTCCGCCAGTTCGTCGGGCCGCTGCTCGCCGTCCTCCGCGTTCTCAATCGGGGTGGCCGCGGCGGCGGGGGCCGCGGCGGCGGGCAGGTCCTCGACGTCGAGCGTGCCCTGCAGCATCCAGAAGTCCAGGGCCGCCTCGCGGACCTGCTCGCCGTGCAGGATGGACCACAGCCCGATCCAACGGTGCCGCAGGAAGGTGCGCAGCAGCTCGGTCGCCTCGGCAGCATCGGTACGCCCCTGGCACACGTGTACGCCGGCCACGCGGGCGGCGCAGAAACCGCCCTGGCACGGGCCCATGCCGATGCGCAACTGGCGGCGCAGGTCGTCGAAGGAGGCGTCGGGCTGCTCGTCCATCAGGTCGGTGAGCATCTTGCGGGTGACCAGTTCGCACTCGCAGATGATCTGGTCCTCCAGCCGATCCTGCTCCCGGGCCGCCAGCCGGTGGGTGATGCGGTAGTTGTGGCCGGACTCGGAGCCGGGGACGGACTCGGTGTCCGTGGTGCACGGCCGCTCCACGCCCAGCTCGGCGCAGACGGCGTCGACCGTGTTCTTGGCCATCAGCCGGTAGGTGGTCAGCTTGCCGCCGGCCACGGTGATCAGCCCGGCCAGGCCCTCGGCTTCGCTGTGCCGCAGCACGGTCATGCCGCGGCTCATGTGGCGGGTATCGGTGCCGGATACGCGCTTGTCGCGCACCAGTGGCCGGGCGCCGGCCCAGGCGTGCACCAACCGCGTCTGCCGGAACCCGGGGATGAGGACCTCGCCGGCGTCGAGCATCTGGGCGACCTCTTCGCGGGGAATCGGGATGTGATCGGGGTCGGGGATGCGACTGTCGGTGGTGCCGATGATGGACACCGTGTGGTCGGGGACGAGGATGTCACCGTCGGCGGGGTAGACGCAGCGATTGATGACGTGGTTGACCAGCCGGTGGTTGACGGCGATCATGATGCCCGCGCCGGCCACGATCTCCACCGCCTCGGAGCCGGCCATGGCGGCCAGGCGCCCGCCCCAGGGGCCGGCGGCGTTGACGACCATGGCACAGGAGATGGTCAGGTCCTCGCCGGTCTTGAGCCCGTGGGCCCGCACGGCGACGACGCGGCGGTCTTCCCCCTCGCCCTCAACCACCAGGTCGGTGACCTCGTGGTAGGTCAGGATCTCGGCGCCGTGAGCCCGGGCCGAGCGGGCGGCGCCCCACACCATCTGCCAGCCGTCCACGGCGGCGTCGTTGACGGCGAAGGCTCGCTTGATGCCGGGGTTCAGACGCGGCTCCAGCCGCAGCGCCTCGGACAGGCTCAACTCCTCGCAGGCGACGCCGGTCTCCTGCGCGCCGATGAGGAAGCGGTCGGAGAATTCCAGGTCGTCCTCGGGGGTGACAACGAACATGCCGCCGGTGCGCTCGACGGCGTCGGCGTGGATGCGGGAGACGATGGCGTTCTCCTCGGCGCACTCGCGGGCGGAGCCGGGGTCGGATACGACGTAGCGGCCGCCGGAGTGCAGCAGCCCATGGAAGCGGCCGGAGGTGCCCTGTGCCAGGTCGGCGCGCTCCAGCAGCACGACGCTCAGGCCACGCATGGCGGCGTCGCGGGCGACCCCGACGCCGGTGGCGCCGCCGCCGACGACGACCACGTCGGCAGTCATGGCTCTCACTTTTTAGGACCTCCTCGTCCGGCTCGGCGGGGCGGCCACGCCGGGCCACCCGAACTGTTTGTCATTTTCATGACTACACGGCGTCGGGAGCTCGTGCACGCCGAATGCGCAAACGTTCACCGCGCGATACGACGGCGCGCACCTATTTCCCGTAACGATCGGACAAACCCCCTTTTTTCTTTGCAAATCCGCCGACTTCGCAACTGAGTTTCACCTCACCAACCTTCCGTCCCGGCGGTGCAGAGCTCCGAATCGGGGGCCGCCGTCGAGTACTTTCTAGGGTGTTCGGGCACAGCAACGACTCCGCCCGATCCTTCGTGGAACGCGGGCGGCGGCAGGCCGCTCGCCCTACACATCGAGCACGCTGTCGTGCAGAAAGTGAGCAGGCCATGAGTCTCGCCCAGATCTTCCTATCGGAGTTCTTCGGGACGTTCATCCTCATCCTCTTTGGTGCCGGCGTCTGCGCCGCCGTCAATCTCCCCAAGTCCAAGGCGCAGGGATCCGGCTGGATCGTCATCGCCTTCGGATGGGGCCTGGCGGTCTTCATGGGCGTCTACGCCGCCTACGCCACCGGCGGTCACCTGAACCCGGCAGTCACCATCGGCCTGGCCGTAGCCGGCAAGGATCTGGCGGCGGGTGTCCCTGCCACCGCCGCGAACATCTGCATCTACATCCTCGCCCAGATGCTGGGCGCCATCGTCGGCGCTGTCGCAGCCTGGCTGGCCTACAAGAAGCACTTCGACGAGCAGGCCCCCGGCGAGGTCAAGCTCAGCTGCTTCTCCACCGGCCCCGGCATCCGCTCCTACGGCTGGAACGTCGTCACCGAGGCCATCGGCACCTTCACCCTGGTCTCCTGGGTGATCTACAACGGCAAGTCCCCCTCCGAGCTCGGCCCGCTGGCGGTGGCCTTCGTGATCGTCGCCATCGGACTGTCGCTGGGTGGCCCCACCGGCTACGCCATCAACCCCGCCCGTGACCTGGGTCCGCGCATCGCCTACGCGTTCCTGCCGATCCCGGGCAAGGGCTCCGCTGACTGGGCCTACTCCTGGGTGCCGGTGGTCGGCCCGCTCCTCGGCGGCGTCGTCGCCGGTCTGCTCATCCCGAACATGGCCGGGCTGTTCTGACATTCGCCCGCAATCACAATGAAGTGAACTGAAAGGACTCGTTCATGACCGAAGCAACCGAGACCGAGAAGTACGTCCTGGCAATCGACCAGGGCACCACCTCCTCCCGCGCGATCGTCTTCAACCACTCCGGCCAGGTCGTCTCCATCGGCCAGCAGGAATTCACCCAGATCTTCCCCAACCCCGGCTGGGTCGAACACAACCCGGTGGAGATCTGGGAGTCGGTGCGCGCCGTCGTCGCCGAGGCCCTGCAGAAGGCGGAGATCAACCGCCACTCGCTGGCCGCCGTCGGCATCACCAACCAGCGCGAGACCACCATCGTGTGGGACAAGAACACGGGCGAGCCGATCTACAACGCCATCGTCTGGCAGGACACTCGCACCGCATCGATCGCCCGCGAGATCGCCGCCGGCGACCCGCTCGGCACCGAGCGCTACCGCCAGATCACCGGCGAGAACATCTCCACCTACCCCTCGGCCACCAAGGTCAAGTGGATCCTGGACAACGTGCCCGGGGCCCGCGAGAAGGCCGAGGCCGGAGACCTGCTGTTCGGCACCCCCGACACCTGGGTCGTGTGGAACCTGACCGGCGGCGTCAACGGCGGCGTCCACGTCACCGACGTCACCAACGCCTCCCGCACGCTGCTGATGGACGTGCGCACGCTGAAGTGGCGCGAGGACATCTGCGCCGACTTCGGCATCCCGATGTCCATGCTGCCCGAGATCCGCTCCTCCTCCGAGATCTACGGCTACGGCCGCAAGAACGGCCTGCTGATCGACACCCCGATCTCCGGCATCCTCGGCGACCAGCAGGCGGCCACCTTCGGGCAGGCCTGCTTCGAGGTCGGCACCGCGAAGAACACCTACGGCACCGGCTGCTTCATGCTGATGAACACCGGTGAGGAGCCCGTCTTCTCGAAGAACGGCCTGCTGACCACGGTGTTGTACCAGCTCGGCGACGCCAAGCCGGTCTACGCGCTGGAGGGCTCCATCGCGGTCGCGGGCTCCCTGGTGCAGTGGCTGCGCGACAACCTCGGCATGATCGAGAAGTCCAGCGACATCCAGGCCCTGGCGCGCACGGTGGAGGACAACGGCGGGGTGTACTTCGTGCCCGCCTTCTCCGGCCTGTTCGCCCCCTACTGGCGCGACGACGCCCGCGGCGTGATCGTCGGGCTGACCCGCTACGCCACCAAGGGCCACATCGCCCGCGCCGTGGAGGAGTCCACCGCCTTCCAGTCCGCCGAGCTGCTCGACGCGATCAACGCCGACGCCGGGGTTCCGCTCAAGGAGCTCAAGGTCGACGGCGGTATGACCAACGACGATCTGGTCATGCAGTTCCAGGCCGACCTGTGCGGCGTCGACGTGATCCAGCCGGTGGTGGCCGAGACCACCGCGCTGGGAGCCGCCTACGCCGCCGGTATCGCGGTGGGCTTCTGGAATGGTACCGAGGACGTCGTGGCCAACTGGCAGGAGGGCAAGCGCTGGACGCCGTCCATGGACGCCGCCGAGCGCGACCGCACCTACCGGCTGTGGAAGAAGGCCGTCACCCGCACCTTCGACTGGGTGGACGACGACGTGAAGTAAGGCCCCCTGGGTCCGGCAGATACGGCGGTCGGCCCCGTAGCCCGCAGCTACGGGGCCG
>NZ_QMIN01000066.1:15528-31996 GCF_003287795.1 Actinomyces sp. Z5 | reverse complement strand
TTCACCGTGCCGGACTTGTCTGCCGGCGACCCCGGCGTCTGGGGGCGGGGATCATCTGCTACGCCACTTCCCGGTCTGCAACGCCACTTCGGGGTTAACAACGCCTGTTAACGGTTTACTGAAGGGCTCCGAGGTATACAGCAGAGCGTTAAGTGGCGTTGTTAACGTCCAACCGGCGTAGCAGAGCCCCCAGTCCACTCGCTCGCCGGCCCAGGCTCTCGACCGGCCCGTGGACACCACACCCACAAACCGGAAGAGCTCTTTAACACGAAGAGACCGCTGAGGGTGCAACCGACCTCGGTACGTAAGATCTACCGACCTCGGTGAAGGGTCGGGGCGGGGCGGGGAGGGGTCTGCGGGCTCAGCGGGCCAGGAAGAAGCGGGCGGAGGGGTCGTCCGTCTCCTCTTGGTAGGTGTAACCGAGCCGGTCCATGTGCTCGGTCAGCTCGGCGTCGTCCGGGCCGGCTTCGAAGGCCGTCAGGATGCGCCCGTAGTCGGCGCCATCGGTGCGGTAGTGGAACAGGGTGATGTTCCAGCGAGTCCCCAGGATCTCCAGGAACCGGGTCAACGCCCCGGGAGACTCCGGGAACTCGAAGCTGAACAGCCGCTCTACCAGGCCCTCCGGGGCCCGCCCGCCGATCATGGAGCGCACATGCACCTTGGCGAGCTCGTCCTCGGTCAGGTCCACCACGCCGTAGCCGGCGGCCTCCAGGTCGGCGACGATCTCGCGGCGCTCGTCGCGTCCGCGAGTGAGCCGCACGCCCACAAAGATTCGGGCCGGTGCGCCCGCGGGGGCCGAGGCGGACGCCCGGTAGTTGAATTCGGTGACCGCGCGGCCGCCCAACACGGAGGCGAAGCGCAGGAACTCGCCCTGCACCTCGGGGATGGTCACGCCCAGGATGGCCTCGCGCTGCTCGCCGATCTCGGCGCGTTCGGAGATGTAGCGCAGTTGGTGGAAGTTCAGATTCGCCCCCGACAATACGCAGGCCAGCCGCTCGCCGGAGAGGTCGTGCGCGGCCACGTACTGCTTCAGTCCCGCCAGGGCGACGGCTCCGCTAGGCTCCGGCACGGCGCGCAGGTCCTCGAACAGGTCGCGCACGGCGGCGGAGACCTCGTCGGAGGAGACGGTCACGACGTCGTCGAGCAGCTGCGCACACAGGCGGAAGGTCTCATCCCCGATGCGGCGCACCGCCACACCCTCGGCGAACAGGCCGACGTGCTCCAGCGTGACCGGCTCCCCGGCGGCCAGTGCGGCATTCAGGCAGGCGGACTCCTCGTGCTCGACGCCGATGACCTGTACCTGCGGCATCAACTGCTTGATCAGCACGGCGATGCCGGAGACCAGGCCACCACCGCCCACGGGCACGAACACGCGGTCCAGATCGGCGTCCTGCTGGATCATCTCCAACCCGATGGTGCCCTGGCCGGCGATGACGCGGGGATCGTCGAAGGGGGCGATGTAGGTCAGCCCCTCGGCCTTGGCCAGGCGCAGCGCCTCGGCCTTGGCGGCGTCGAAGTTGTCTCCGCTCAGCAGCACCTCGCCACCCAGGGTGCGCACGGCGTCGACCTTGATGCGGGGGGTGACGGTGGGCATGACGATCAGTGCGCGCACCCCCAGCAGGGAGGCGGAGCGGGCGACCCCCTGGGCGTGGTTGCCGGCGGAGGCGGTGACCACGCCGCGCTCGCGCTCGGCGTCGGACAGTGAGCGCATGGCGTTGTAGGCGCCGCGGATCTTGAAGGAATGAACGGACTGCAGGTCCTCGCGCTTGACCTCAACCGTGTTGCCCAGGCGGGTCGACAGCGCGGGCATCGGCTGAAGAGGGGTGTGCTCGGCGGCCTCATAGACGGGGGCGCGCAGAATCTCCCGCAGGTAGCGGGCACCGTCCCAATGGGAGTTGGGGTCGGCGTGGTTTCCGTTGCTTCCGGCATCGCTCACGCTCTCAGCCTAACTGGGGGCGCGCCTTGGAAACGCACGGCCTTCTAGAAGCAAGAGCGATGAGTATGAGCAAGGTCAGTGGATAGACTGTATGTCGACGGGGACCTTTGGCCTAGAGTCCGGTCTGCTTGATTTGCTTCCAACCGTGCTTTCAAGGAGTACAACATGACCAAGATCGCCGTGATCACCGGCTCCGTTCGACCCAACTCCGTGGGCGGGCCCGTCGCTCAGTGGGTTGCCGAGAAGGCCAACACCGTTGCGGGCGTGCAGGCCGAGGTCCTCGAGCTCGCCGCCTTCAACCTGCCGGTCTTCGCCGAGGAGCTTCCCCCGATGGCCGCCCCCGCCAAGGACCCTGCCGCGGTGAAGTGGAACGAGACCCTGGCGGCATACGACGCCTACGTCTTCGTCACCCCGGAGTACAACCACTCCGTCCCGGGCGCGCTGAAGAACGCGATCGACTTCATCACCCCGTCCGTGCTGGCCAACAAGGCCGTCGGCCTGGTCGGCTACTCCTTCTCCGCCGGCCACCGGCCGATCGAGGCCCTGCGCCTGATTCTGTCGAACTTCACCACCGGCGTGGTGGGGCCGCAGGTCAACCTGCACCTGGCCACCGACTTCGAGAACATGTCCAGTTTCGCCCCGGCCGCCTTCCACGACAGCGAGGTCCCCGCAATGGTCGAGGCGATCGTCGCCCAGGACCAGGCGCTGGCCGCGCTGCGCTGAATCCGTCTCGCGCTGCCCATACACGCGGGAGCCCGTCACCTCGCAAGGTGGCGGGCTCCCCGTCCATTTGGGTCTTGAGCGGCGCTCAGCTGCCTGTGTGGGCCCCTCAGGCCAGCTTGAGCTTGCGGTAGCGGTTCACCGCGGCTGCCACGTCCACCATGCGCGGGCGCACCAGGAAGGCCGGGCGACGATCCAACGCGTCCAGGCCCTCATCGTCCAGCAGCGCGTCCAGGTCATCCAGACACTGGGCCAGCGTCGACTCCCCGTCGAAGCGCTGCTCCAGCAGCGCCCGCAGGGCGTAGGCCACGGCCTCCGCCTGCCCGGACTCGACCACGCCGGCCACGTCGGAGATGTCGATGTCCTCCCGGTCCAGGGTGAGCGAGTCCGTGCCGCGGGCGCGCGTGCGCACCGGGCCGCGCTGGGTGCGCTGCGAGGGCAGTGGCACGCGCGGGGTCTGCATGGGGAAGTCCGCCAGCGCCGTGGCCTCCCGCGGCTGCGCCGCAGCGACCTCGGCGGCCCGCTCGGTGGCGTCGTGCAGCACGTAGGAGTCCAGCAGCAGCACCCGGTCGGCCACATCCAGGTAGTCCCCGGAACCGCCCATCACCAGCACGGTGGACACGCCCGCCTCGGCCAGCGCGCCCACCCGGTCCACGAACGGGGTGATCGGCTCCTGGTCGTCGGCCACCAGCGTGCGCATGCGCGCATCGCGGATCAGGAGGTTGGTGGCTGAGGTGTCCTCATCCAGCAGCAGCGCCGAGGCGCCCGCCTCGATCGACTCCACGATGGAGGCCGCCTGCGAGGTGGAACCGGAGGCATTGGTGGTGGTGAAGGAGGCGGTGTCCCTCCCGCCGGGCAGGTGGGAGATGAACGGGGTCAGGTCCACGCCCGTGACCGCCCGGCCATCCGCGGCGCGTACCTTGACGGCGTCCGGGACCGTGGCGACCAGCTCGCGGCCGTCGCCCGGCACGTGCGGGTAGACGCCGCGTTCGATCGCACTCAGCAGCGTGGACTTGCCGTGGTAGCCGCCGCCGACGATGAGCGTTACTCCGGAGCCGACGGCGGTGCCGCGCACCTCGCCGGCGTGCGGCAGGGTGACGGTGGCGGCCAGCGAGTCCGGGGCGGTCAGCGCGACGGCGCCCTCCTCCATGGGTGCATCGCTGACGCCGGAGCGGCGGGGCAGGATCGACCCGTCGGCGAGGAAGGAGACCCAGCCGTTGTCGAGCACCGCCCGCGTCAGCGCCCGGTGGTCCTCCAGGGCGGCGACGTGCGCCAGCAGGCGCTCGGCACGCTCGCCGGTCAGGTCCAGGGCCGCGTTGACTTCGCGGGTCAGGTCCAGGTTGAAGATGTTCGCGGCCTCGCGGCCGCGGATGGAGCGGCCACGGGCCGGCAGCGCCACCCGGGCGCGGATCTCAATGATGAAGTCGGGGCCGGAGGCGGCAGCCGGGGCGGGCGCCTCCTCTGCTTCAGCACCTGCGACCTCGGCAGCGTCCTCGGCGTCCTCGACGGCGTCCGGGGCCTGTGGAGCGGAGGCGGCGGACGCCGGCTCGGTGAACTCGATCTGCGCCGACGGCGCCGCAATCGTGGTGTCGGCGGGCTCGGTGGAGCCGATGGCAGCGGCGAAGTCATCCGCGGCGGGCATGTCCTCTTCGGCAGCGGCCTGAGCGGCGTCATCTTCGGCGGCGGCATCATCCTCGGTGGCGGTAGCGTGGGGGCTGCTCGCCTCGTCCACTGCAACGGACTCGTCCGCGTCTTCGGCGTCCGTCTCGGTCAGCACCGTGAACAGGTCCACGACCTCGTCGGCCTGCTTTGCGGGGCCGCGCGATTCCTCCGCGTCCGCGGCGGAGGCATCGGCGTCGGTCTGCGCCTCGGGATCGGCCTCGGCCGGGGCGGAGACGATGACGGAGCAGCGTTCGAGAATCTCCTGGCCGGGGCCGGCGATCGAGAGGTTGGTGCCGCGGAAACCGCGGTGCAGTTCCCGGGTGAGGAAGTCGCCCACCGCGACGCGCCGGTCGTGGGTGGACAGCAGGTCCTCCTCGTGCAGCAGCTTCAGACCCGGCAGGTCGGCAGGAACCTGAATGCGGATGCGGGTGGGCGGGGCGTAGGGGTCGGGCTGGACGTAGTCGACGTGCAGGACCCAGCCCTCGGGGGCGCGGTAGTGGCCGACCGTGTCGCGGTAGGCGGAATAGGAGCGGCCGTCGAGTACGTGCAGGTAATCCACCAGGTCGCTGAGCGTGCCCTTGCGCGGGCCCTTCTCGTGGCGGCGGCCCTCGCGCCGGTAGTCGCGGTCCCGGTCTCCCCGGTCGTATCCGCGTCCGCCGCGGTCATACCCCCGGCCGCCCCGGTCGTATCCGCGGCCGCCGCGGTCATACCCCCGGCCGCCCCGGTCGTATCCGCGTCCGCCGCGGTCGTCGCGCTGGAAGTCGCGTCCGCGCCGGTCGCCATAGCCGCGGTTGTCGCGATAATCGCGGTCCTCCCGGTGGTTGCGGTAGCCCCGGCCGTCGCGGTCGTAGCCGCGTCCGCCCCGGTCGTATCCCCGGCCGTCGCGGTCGCGGTTATAGCCCCGGTCGTCGCGCCGGTCGCCATAGCCGCGATCCCGGCCGTAGCCGCGCTCGCCGTCGCCCCGGTAGTTGCTGCGGTAGCCACGGTCGTAGCCGCCGGAGCCGCGGTAGTCTCCGCGGTCGCGCCGGTCGCCGCGGTCATTGCCACGGTCATATCGGTCGCGCCGGTTGCCGCGGTCGCCATAGCCGCGGTCGTCTGTGAAGTCACTGCGCTCACTCATGCCCTGATATTGGCACATTTCCGGCGCGATCCCTGCGGTGCGGTCCGCCGACGGCGAGTTGCACCCGGCACCGCGTGGGCTCCGCCACCGAGGCGGACGGCGGGCCGGGCTTACGGCAGCCCGGCCGTTGCCCGTACGGTCGGGTCGTGATCACTTCCATGAGCCTGCTGGATTGCGCGGCCTTGATCCCTGCGTCCTGGAACCCGGCGTCCGCTGCCCTGACGGCGGCACCGGTCTTCGGAACGGTGTCGGCCGCACACAACGCAGGCTTGGCGCCGGCCATTACCGGCTTCGCCACCGGCCTGGGGCTGATCGTGGCCATCGGCGCACAGAACGCGTGGGTACTGCGCCAGGGCGTACGCCGCGAACACGTCGGGCTGGTGATAGCCATCTGTGCGCTCAGCGACTTGGCGCTCATCGCCATTGGCACCGGCGGGATCGGCGTGGTGGCGCGCCTGGCCCCCTGGGCGCTGGAGGTGTTGCGCTGGGGCGGCGTGCTCTACCTGATCGGCTTCGCGATCTCCAGCTTCCGGTCGGCCATGCGTCCCGGTGCGCTTGAGCAGGAGCAGGCGCGTCCGGCGTCGTCGGTGGCGCTGACGACGCTCGCGCTCACCTGGCTGAACCCGCACGTCTATCTCGACACCGTGCTGATGCTCGGCACGGTCACCAACGGCTTCGGGGCGGCCCGGTGGGTGGCCGCCGCCGGCGCCGGTACGGCGTCGATCCTGTGGTTCACGGCGCTGGGCCTGGGGGCGCGGGCGCTGTCCGGGCCGCTGTCCAGCCCACGCACCTGGCGCGTGCTGGATGTACTGGTCGGCCTGGTCATGCTGGGGGTGGCCGTCAACCTGGCGCTGGGTGCCTGAAGGCCGGGGCATTCCTCGCCGCTGCCGGCTCCGGTAGGGCGCCGGGTGGGAACGTAACGGGCCGGGTAGAGACGCTGAACGCCTCTACCCGGCCCGAACGCGTTGCCGCGGCCTCGGTGTGCTTACACCGCCTCGGGCGGCAGCACGTCCGTCTGGGCGGGCACGTTCGCGATCCCGATCGGGCAGGTGATCCCGTTGGGGCCGTGGTTGCAGTAGCCGTCGGGGTTCTTCTCCAGGTAGCCCTGGTGGTAGTCCTCCGCCAGGTAGAAGGGGCCGCCGAAGTCGGCGTAAAGCTCGGTGGCCGGCGCGATGGTCGTCACGCAGGTGCCGCGGCCCAGCCGCGTCAGCTCCCCCTGGAAGGCGGTGCGGATCGCCAGGGCGGCGTTGGCCTGCGCCGACGTGGTGGTCCACACCGCCGAGCGGTACTGGGTGCCGACGTCGTTGCCGTGCCGGTTCAGCTGGGTGGAGTCGTGGTTCTCCCAGAAGGTGCGCAGCAGGCTCTCCCCGCCCTGCCCGCACACGTCCGGGTCATAAGCCACGCGCACCGTCTCGGCGTGACCGGTGGCGCCGGTGCACACCTCCCGGTAGGTGGCGTTCGGGGTGGTGCCGCCCATGTAGCCCACGGCGGTGGCCACGACGCCGGGCTGGCGCCACAGGAAGCGCTCCACACCCCAGAAACAGCCGCCCGCCAGGTAGAGCACCTGAGTGCCCTCGGGCCAGGGGCCGTCCAGGGGAGTGCCCAGGACGACGTGGTCACCCGGGTTGGGCAGGAGCGTGGTCTCCCGGCCGGGAATCTGAGGGTTGCGGGCCGGGCGGGGGCGCGCCGTCGGCGCGGCGGCGGGAGCGGGCTGTGTAGCTGCTGTCATGGGGGTGACCGTACTCGGGGCGGCCGAGCGCGTTAAGTGTGAACCATGGGAGTACGCCGGAGGCGTATGCGCGGGCACCCCCGCGGCACCCCGGTCGAAAACGCCACGCTCGCGCCGACCCGGGAATGCGGCGCGAGGCGTGGAGTAGTGGAGTAAGAGTGGGAACAGGAGAGGAACAAGCGCGCCCCGTGCCCGCCGCGTGGGCGGGAACGGGGCGCGTTGATCGTTGGTGTGGTCTACAGCGCCTTGACGTCGATGATCTCGGCGGTTATTTCCTTGCCGGTGGGCGCGTTGTAGGTGACGGTCTCGCCGGCACGGTGCCCCATGAGGGCGCGGCCGAGTGGGGCGTCGGGGGAGAAGACCTTGACGCCCTCGGGGACGTCCGCGGTGATCTCCTGCCCGCCCAGGGCGAAGGATTGCTCGCGGCCGGCGACCTTCGCCGTGACGACGGTGCCCGCGGCGACGGAGCCGTCGAAGCTGGCGGCGCCCACCTGCGCGTGCTCCAGCATCTCGGTGAGCGTGACAATGCGGGCCTCGTTGAGCGAGGCCTCCTCGCGGGCCGCGTGATAGCCGGCGTTCTCCCGCAGGTCGCCCTCCTGGCGGGCGGCCTCCACGCGCTGGGCGATCGCCTTGCGCTCAACGTTCTTGCGGCGCTCGAGTTCCTCGGTGAGTCGGTCGAACGCCTCCTGGGTGAGCCAGGTGCCCTGCTGTTCGGTGGTCTCTTCGGCCATGGTTCCTCCTTGCGAACGGGCGGCAGAAATCCTCAGGAATCCTCAGGTGCTGTCCGGATATAAACCGCGAGTCTATACGTTCCCGCCGCCCCGTGGGTCGGCGACGGCGGTGTGCGTGGCCATGTCGGCCGGATGTCTGCGGTGGGCGCGGCGCGGTTCGCGGCCTCTCAGCCCAGCACCGCCAGATAACAGGCCACGCAGTGGCAGGCCCACGCGGCCACCGTGCACGTATGGAAGATCTCATGGAAGCCGAACCAGCGGGGGAACGGGTCGGGGCGCTTGCGCGCGTAGATGACACCGCCCGTCGTATAGACGACGCCGCCGGCCACCAGCAGCCAGAAGACCGCCGGACCGCCGGTGACCCAGAATTGGGGCAGGAACCACAGCGCCACCCAGCCGAGCAGGATGTAGAACAGGGTCGACAGCCAGCGCGGCGCCGTCGGCCACAGCAGCGTGGTGAGGATGCCGAGTGCGGCCCCGCCCCACACGATTCCCAGCACCAGGCGGGCCGTGCCGGCGTCGAGCAGTGCCACCGACAGGGGTGTGTAGGTGCCGGCGATCAGCAGGTAGATGTTGGCATGGTCGAAGCGCTGCAGCACCGTGGACACGGCGCTGGGGAAGTGGCCGTTGGAGATGTGGTAGACGCCCGAATTGGCGAACAGCAGCAGCGAGCAGGCCAGGTAGGCGGCACACGCCCACTTCAGCCCTGCACCCGGCGCCAGCACCGTCAGCACGATGCAGGCGGCCAGCGCCAGGGGAGCGGTGCAGGCGTGGATCCACCCGCGCAGCTTGGGTTTGACGGCGCGGGCGAGGTCGTTGGCGGCGCTGATTGCGGCCGCGCCGCGCGACCGGGCGGAAGTACGCATCGACGGTTCTCCTCACGTGGACGTCCCAGCAACCTACGCTACCGTAACTTACGCTTCCGTAGGTTTGTGGGGAAGGTGGGCTAGGGCTCACTCGCGGTACCCTCGGAGCTGGGCGCGCCCACCGACCCTGGTGCGGCGGCGTCATAGCGGACCGGCGCGCACAGAAAGAGACGAGCCATGGCGGGCGACAACCTCCTGTACGACCTCTACGAGCGCCGCCTGGTCGCCCAGGTCAAACCCGACCGCGTGCCCGAGCATGTGGGTGTCATCCTCGACGGCAACCGCCGTTGGGCGCGGGCCATGGGTATCGGCACCGCGCAGGGGCACAAGCGTGGCGCCGACAAGATCGAGGAGTTCCTGGGGTGGGCGGAGGATGCCGGCGTCGGTGTGGTCACCCTGTGGCTGCTGAGCACCGACAACCTCTCACGCGACCCCGCCGAGCTCTCACCACTGCTGGACATCATCGCCCACGCCGTCGACGAGTTGGCCGCCGCCGGCCGCTGGCGGTTGCGTCTGGTTGGGAATGTGGACCTGTTGCCCGCGCCCGTGGCGGACCGGCTGCGCGCCGCCGTCGCGTCCACCGCCGGGCGCGACGACGGCGGCCCCGACGACGGGAGCGTCGGCCCCGGTGCCGGATCCGCCGCCGGCGCCTCGGCGTCTGCGGCGGGGAATGCCGGTGGGCCGGGCGTGGATGGGCGCATGCAGGTCAACGTTGCCGTCGGCTACGGCGGGCGCCAAGAGATTGCCGACGCCGTGCGCTCCCTGCTGCGTGAGCGCGCCGCCGCCGGCGCCACGCTGGAGCAGGTCGCCGACTCCCTGTCCGAGGAGGACATCACTGCGCACCTGTACACCAAGGGGCAGCCCGACCCCGAGCTGGTCATCCGCACCTCGGGGGAGCAGCGCCTGTCCGGCTTCCTGCTGTGGCAGTCGGTCCACTCCGAGTACTACTTCTGCGAGGTGTACTGGCCGGACTTCCGCCGCATCGACTTCCTGCGGGCGCTGCGCGACTACGGGCGACGCGAGCGCCGATTGGGCAAGTAGCCGAGGTTTCTTCGGACGCCGGACCCCGCCGTCGGCGGTGGCTCAGTTGCTGGTCGTCGGCGGGTAGGCCCGTGACTGTAGGCCCGCGCCGACGGTGCTCCGGCCACCACGCCTCGTTGTGCTCAGCGTTCCGGCAGCGACAGCGGGTATGGTGAGCGGTATCACAGACGGGCCGGGGCCGGACGTCGGGTACAGCCCGCCGAGCACAGACGGAGACAGCCATGCGAACCTACGTCCTGGACACCTCGGTCCTACTGTCGGACCCCCGCGCCGTGTTGCGCTTCGATGAGCACGCCGTCGTGCTGCCGGTCGTGGTGGTCACCGAGTTGGAGGGCAAGCGTCACCACCCCGAGCTGGGCTACTTCGCCCGCTCCGCACTGCGGCTGCTCGACGGCCTGCGCGAGCAGCACGGCCGGCTCGACCGCCCCATCCCCGTGGGCGATCGCGGCGGCACGGTGCGGGTCGAGCTCAACGGCGCCGACGACCACGTGCTGCCCGCCGCCATGCGCCTGGGCGATAACGACTCCCGCATCCTGTCCGTGGCCGTCACCCTTGCCCGCCGCGCCCGGCAGGGAGGGGACGACGGCGAGGTCGTCGTCGTGTCCAAGGACCTGCCCATGCGTATCAAGGCCGCGGCCGTCGGGCTGACCGCGGAGGAGTATCGGGCCGAGCTCGCCAGCGAGGACATCTACTCCGGCATGACCGCTGTAACTGTCACCGCGGAGGAGATCTCCCGCCTGTGGGACGACGGCGTCCTGGACCTGTCCGGGCTGACGGACGAGGAGGCCGCCGACGACCTGGCGGCTCAACCCACCCACACCGGCGTGGTGGTGACCTCCCCACGCGGATCGGCGCTGGCCACCGTGGTCGGCGGGACCCTGCACCTGGTCGACCCCTCCCGCGAGGTCTTCGGCGTGCGCGGGCGCAGCGCCGAGCAGCGCATCGCCATCGACCACCTGCTCAACCCCGACATCGGCATCGTCTCACTGGGCGGCCGTGCGGGCACCGGCAAGTCCGCCCTGGCGCTGAGCGCCGGCCTGGACGCCGTCGTCAACCGGCACGAGCACCGCAAGGTGATGGTGTTCCGGCCCCTGTACGCGGTGGGCGGGCAGACCCTCGGCTACCTGCCCGGCGACTCGGCGGAGAAGATGTCCCCCTGGGGGGACGCGGTGTTTGACACCCTCAGCTCGGTGGTGCCCACGGACCGAATCGACCGGATCGTCGCCGCCGGGCAGCTGGAGGTGCTGCCGCTGACGCACGTGCGCGGACGCTCCCTGCACGACGCCTTCGTGATCGTGGACGAGGCCCAGTCGCTGGAGCGCAATGTGCTGCTGACGGTGCTGTCCCGGATCGGCCAGAACTCCAAGGTGGTGCTCACCCACGACGTCGCCCAGCGGGACAACCTGCGGGTGGGCCGCTGGGACGGCGTGGTCAGCGTGGTCGAGTCCCTGAAGGACCGGGACCTGTTCGCGCACGTCGACCTGGTGCGCACCGAGCGCAGCGAGATCGCCGAGCTGGTCACGCGCATGCTCGACGAGATCCCGCTGTACTGAGTGCCGAACCTGCCCGCCGCTGCGGAAGGGGCAGGGCGGGGTCAGGCGGTGTGGCTCTCCAGCTCGGCGCGGGTGGGCGGGTTGGCGCCGGCGCGGGAGACGGTGATGTCCGCGATGGCGGCCGCATGCCGCAGCACGCGCTCGAGCGCCGCGGCGTCGATGTTGCGCAGCGCCTCACGCTGCTCGGCGCCCACCAGGCCCTCGGCCCAGATGCCGTCCTCGAGCCCGCCCATGAAGGAGTCGCCCGCGCCGACGGTGTCGGAGACCACCACGGTGGGGTCGGCGGGCACCTCCATGCGCAGCCCGGAGGCGGTCACCGCCAGCGAACCCTGCTTGCCGCGGGTGACGACGACGACGGCCGCGCCCAGCTTCAGCCAGTCGCGCGCCACGGCCTCGACATCCGCGTCCTCACCGTAGAACCAGGCAATGTCCTCATCGGAGCACTTGACCACATCGGCCAGGGCGATCAGCCGCTCGACCTGCGCGCGTGCCTGCTCGGGCGTGCCCATCAGCTGCGGGCGGGCGTTGGGGTCGTAGCAGATCGTGGAGGTGGCCCGGTAGTCGGACAGCACCTGTTCGACCGTGCGTGCGCCGGGCTGGAGGACCGCCCCGATGGAGCCGGTGTGCACCAGCAGTGGCGCGGGGGCGCCCTCAGTGCGCTGCGGGTAGGGCGGATTCCAGTCCAGGTCGAACACGTAGGTGGCGGCGCGGTCGGCGCCGATGGTGGCCTGTGCCGTCGAGGTGCGCTCGGCGCCGTCGGACCCCGGTGTCAGCCGCACTCCGGAGGCCTCCAGGTGCGCCTTCACCGCCAGGCCGCGCGGGTCGGTGCCGATCCAGCAGTCCAGCTCGGCGTCGCGGCCCAGGCGGCTGAGCCCCAGGGCGACGTTGGCGGGGGAGCCGCCGGGAATGTCTTGGGCGGGTTGACCGGGGTGGATGACGACGTCGACGAGCGCCTCGCCGATGACGAGGGCGGCGCCTGCGGGGCCGGGTGCGGACATGTTGGGCTCCTCATGGTTGATGGGCGGTGGCGAGGGCGGACGGTGACAAGCGAATACGGGGCGGAAGGGCGCTCAGAAGGGTGTGGAATTGGCGTCGGGGCCGGCGGATTCGGCGGGCTCGCTGCCGTTGCCGGCGACGGCGGCCAGGCGGGCGCGTGCGTCGTCGAGCCAGGACTGGCAGCGGGCGGCCAGGGCCTCGCCGCGCTCCCACAGCTTCAGGGCCTCCTCCAGGGGAACCTGACCGGCCTCCAGGCGCTGGACGACGCCGACCAGCTGCTCGCGGGCCTGCTCGTAGGGCAGGGAGGCGACGTCGGCGTTGGCGTCTGCGGGGCCGATCGACTCAGCGGGGGAGGGTGCGCTCATGGCACCGATTGTTGCACGCGGGCGGCGGATGTGCGCCAGTTAACGCTCGGGCATGATGAATCCGGATCGAGACTCCGCGCGAACCGGCAAGCAACTGCACGCCTGGTACGCCGATGGTCTTGATGGCCCGCGCCTGCATCGCGGCGGACCACATGGGAGATACTTACCGCCTGCCCGAGTGTCTGCAGGAGGGAGTGACCGATGAGTCCTGGTTGCAAGGCTGACCGGGTCACCATCAAGGATGTGGCCCGGGAGGCCGGCGTATCCGTCACGACGGTCTCGCACGCCTTGAACAACCCGGAGGGATCGCGCGTCTCGGAGGAGACCCGCAGCCACGTCAAGTCCGTGGCGGCGGCTCTCGGCTACCGCGCCAATCCCTCCGCCCGCGCCCTGCGCACTCGACGCACGGACACGATCGCCTTGGTCGGGCGCCAACTGGCCACCACCGAACACCTGGGCCGCATGGTGCTGGGAGCCCAGGACGCCGTGCGCGCCCGCGGCGGGCTGCTCATCGTCGCCGACACGGCCGACGACGAGGACGGTGTGATCGCCACCCTCATGGACCATCAAGTCGACGGCGTCATCCTCGGTGCCCTCTACCACCAGAAGGTGACGGTGCCATCGGCCTTGGCGGGCGTGCCCACGGTGGTGGTCAACGCCTTCACCGCCGACGCCCGTTACTCCTGGGTAGTGCCGGATGAGGTGGCCGGCGGCCGCGCCGGCGCCGAGGCGCTGTTAGCGTCCGGGCACCGCCGCGTGGCCATGATCAACAATCAGGATGACATCCCCGCGGCTCACGGGCGCGCACAGGGATTCCTCGCCCGCTGCCGCGCTAGTGGCATCGAGCCCGTCGTTGTCGCCTGCACGCCGACCGGTCGCGCCGCTCACGACGCCGCCATCCGGCTGCTCGACGCGCCACCGGCACAGCGCCCCACCGGAGTGTTCTGCTTCGCCGACGCCATGGCCATGGGCGTGTACGCGGCCGCCGCCGAGTTGGGACTGCGCATACCGCAGGACCTGTCCGTGGTCGGATTCGACGACATGGTGCTGATCAACGAGTCGCTGTCCCCGCCGTTGACCTCCATCGCCCTCCCGCACGCGGAGATGGCGGCGTGGGCGGTGGAGCGGCTCTACGGCCTGCTGGACAACCCGGATGCGCAGCCGCAGAACCTGCGAATCGTCGGGCGCGTGGTTGAGCGGGAGTCGGTGACGCGGCCGGGAAGCTGAATCTGGCACTCGGCAGGGGCGGGCTCGGCGCAGGTGGGTCAGGTGGGTGTAGTCCGACCCGGCGCGGGGCGGCGTTTCGTTATTCGGGTGCGTTGGAGGCGGGCTTGGTGGTACCCACGACCTGCGCCACCAGGCGGCCCGAGGCCAGCACGCCCTCGATCAGGTCGCCCTTCTTCAGCTGCTGGGCGGAGGTGATGATGCCGCCGCCCGGGCTGCGCAGGATCGCGTAGCCCCGGTCGAGCACACCCTGGGGGGACAGGGCCCGCAGGCGGGCGTGATCGGCGCGCAGATCGGCGTCGGCCAGGGACAGCGTGGCGGACAGCGCCCGGCGCATGCGCTCGCGGGCCTGCTCCAGCTCGGCAACCCGGTCGCGCACGATGAGCGTCGGATCGGCCATCACCGGCCGGGCCAGCACCTGGTCCAGGCCACGCTGCTCGGCGTCCAGGCGGGAGCGCAGCACCGTGCGCATGCGCTCACGGGCCTGGTCCAGCCCCATGGTCTCCTCGGCCAGATCCGGCACAATGCGACGGGCCGCATCCGTGGGGGTGGACGCCCGGTAGTCGGCGACAAGGTCCAGCAGCGGGCAGTCGGTCTCGTGCCCGATCGCGGAGACGATCGGGGTGCGGGCGGCGGCCGCGGCCCGCACCAGCCCCTCGTCGGAGAATGGCAGCAGGTCCTCCACGGCCCCACCCCCGCGCGCCACCACGATCACGTCCACGCTCGGGTCGGCGTCGAGCTCCCGGATGGCGGCGGTGACCTCGCGCACCGCCTGCGCCCCCTGCACGGCTACCTCGCGGATCTCGAAGGGCAGGCCGGGCCAGCGCAGGCGGGCGTTGACGACGACGTCGTCCTTGGCCTTGGCGTTGCGGCCGCAAACCAGCCCGACCTTGCGGGGCAGGAAGGGCAGTGGGTGCTTGCGCTCGGCGTCGAACAGGCCCTCGGCCGCCAGGATCCGGCGCAGCTGCTCGATGCGGGCCAGCAGGTCGCCGATACCGACCGGGCGGATGTCGTCGGCGCGCAACTCCAGGCTGCCGCGCTTGGTCCAGAAGCGCGGTTTGGCGTGGACGACGACGCGGGCCCCCTCGGTCACCTGCACGCCGGTGGCCCGCTCGATGGCGGCCAACTCCCGGGTGAACACGGACACGGACATGGACATGTCGGCGTCTGCGTCGCGCAGGGTCAGGTACTGCATGCCCGAGCCGGGGCGCCGGTTGAACTGGACGATCTGCCCCTCCACCCACACGAAGGTCATCTTGTTGACGTACTCGTCGATCTTGGTGGACAGCAGCCGCAGCGGCCAGGGGTTCTCCGGGGTGGTCTCACGCGCCAGACGGGCCAGGGGCCGGCTCGTGCCGGGACCAGCGGGCTGGGCGGCGGGCGGGTTCAGGGGCGCCTGCGCGGGCGGCGAAGGTGTGCGGCGGGGCGAGGAGTCGGTCACGTGCTCCACTGTGCCACGTTAAACGCCGCCGGGGCGTGTTCGCCCGACCGGGTGGTGTGGCACAGTGGGGGCGTGACGATTGCTCAAGTTGCGGGTGCGCCGGATGCCGCCGGCCGGCCCGGAAAGCGCATCCTGCTGGCCTCCCCACGCGGCTACTGCGCCGGCGTGGATCGCGCCGTCGACGCCGTGGAACAGGCCCTGGCCCTCTATGGGGCACCGATTTACGTGCGCAAGGAGATCGTGCACAACAAGTACGTGGTCGAGGCGCTCTCGAAGCGGGGCGCGGTGTTCGTCTCGGAGACCGATCAGGTGCCCGAGGGGGCGCGCGTGGTCTTCTCAGCCCACGGCGTGTCCCCGGCCGTGCACGCGCAGGCGGCCGCACGCCACCTGCAGACGATCGACGCGACCTGCCCGCTGGTGACGAAGGTACACAAGCAGGCGATTCGTTTCGCCAAGGACGACTACGACATCATCCTGGTCGGTCACTCGGGCCACGAGGAGGTCGAGGGGACCCAGGGGGAGGCACCCGACCATATTCAGGTGGTCAACGGCCCCGACGAGGTCGACTCCGTACAGGTGCGCGACCCGAGCAAGGTGGTGTGGATCAGCCAGACCACCCTGTCCGTGGACGAGACCATGGAGACGGTGCGGCGCCTGCGGGAGCGCTTTCCGGGCCTGAGTGACCCGCCCGGTGACGACATCTGCTACGCCACTCAGAACCGGCAGGGGGCCGTCAAGACCATCGCCTCGCAGGTGGACGTGATGATCGTGGTCGGCTCCGGCAACTCCTCCAACTCCGTGCGACTGAAGGAGGTTGCCCTGGAGGCCGGCGCGCCCGCCGCCCACCGGGTCGACTACGCCCGCGAGCTGGATCCCTCCTGGTTCGACGGCGCGAACACCGTGGGCCTGACCTCCGGGGCCTCGGTGCCGGAGATTCTGGTGCGCGAGGTGATCGAGCGACTGGGGGAGCTGGGGTTCACCGACGTCGAGCAGGTGCGTACCGCGACGGAGAAGATCGCCTTCTCCCTGCCGAAGAACCTGCGCGCCGACCTCAAGACCGCCGCCGGCGGCCGCGCCCCGGAGC
>NZ_QMIN01000066.1:0-15235 GCF_003287795.1 Actinomyces sp. Z5 | reverse complement strand
TCGGCCGCGCACCGGTTGGGGCGCGGCCGACAGCTCGCTGTCTGTGCACGGTTCGGGACCCGCGGAGCGCGAGGCTCAGCCGATGATGCCTGCCAGGGTATCGGCGTCGGCCACAACCCGATCGAAGGGAACCAGCCACACCGGTCCGTTCGGGGAGTCGACCTGCACCACCAGGTGCTCGGCCTGAAGGCAGTCCAGGCGTGAGGCGGTGTCGTCGCCCTGGGTCTGCCATGAGGGTTCCTCGCTGGGAATGACGTAGCCGCCCAGCGCCGGATTCGCCCAGCGCAGCAGGAGTACGCGCGCGCCGGCGCGGGCCGGGACCTCGGGGTTGGTGGCCAGCGAGGAGGCCACGCCCTTCGCCGAGCCGATGCCCACGGCTTCTGCGAGCGCGCCGTAGGTGGTGCAGATCGGGGGGCGGTGGGCGACCAGTATGGACATGGCCCGCGAGATGCGCTCGCGGGCGGAGGAGTCCGCCGCGGCATCGGCGATGGCGCGTACTCGCGCCCCGGTCAGGTGGGCTGTCTCGGCCAGCTCGGTGGAACTCAGGCCATTGGCGAGCCCGCGCAGGATGAGGCTGTCGCGCTCGTCGCGCAGCGTGCTGAGCTGCTCCTGCAGCTCCTGCTGCTTGGAGGCGAGGGTGTCCAGGTGGTCGAGTACTTCATCGCGCGCGGATGAGGCTTCGCCACGAGTGGCGTTGGCGCTGGATGGGGGGCTGCTGGTGGTTGGGGCTGCCATGTAGGAAGAACCTCCACAAGGTAGATTCAAAGTTCGCCAGGTACGCTAGGGGGCGCACCTGGAAGGTTGCTGTGAGATATCGCGTGTAACTAGTTTATGTGAATGAAAGCGCATATGTAACCCCATCGTTGCGAATCGCCGTCTCTGCGGAGCCCTGCCGCTACTCGGAGTCCGCCGCCAACTCGGCGCTGGCGAAGCGCCGAACCTGCGCGTTATCCGGGGAAACCTGCCGTGGCGTGGTCAGACCGTCGCCGAAGGTCTCGAAGGAGCGGGCCGTGACCAGTAGTCGCGACTCCATGGACCCGACCGCCTGGTTGTACGCGGTCACGGAGCGCGTCAGGGCGGAGCCCAGGGTGTCGAGATGTCTGGCGACCGTGCCGAGGCGCTCGTAAAGCGTGCGCCCGAGCTCTACCAACTCGCGTGCGTCGTCGTTGACGGCGGTGCGCGCCCATGCGGTCGCGCAGGTTCGCAGCAGCGCCAGCAGTGAAGCGGGCGTGGCCAGGGCGACCCCGTGGTCGAGTGCGTGCTCCATGAGCGTGGGATCGGCCTCCAGAGCCGCGGCCAGGATCGGTTCGGCCGGCACGAACAGCACCACCAGTTCCGGGGAGTCCTGGAGCGTGCGCGCATAGTGACGCTCGGCCAGGGCGTCGACGTGAGCGCGCAGCGCCTTGGCGTGCTCTGCCAGCAGCCGGGCCCGGCGCTCCTGCGTGGCGGTCCCGAAGTGGGCGCCGTGCCCGGAGAGGGTGCCGTCGGTAGTGGGCCCGCCGGGTGAGGCGGGACTGGGCGCGGCGGCACCGTCGGTAGTGGCGCCGTCGGGATCTGCTCCGACGGCGCAGGCCTTCAGGTAGGAGTCCAATGGCACCTTGGCGTCCAGCGCCAGGAATCCGTTGCCGGGCAGGTGCACGACGACGTCGGGCCGCGACTTGCCGCTGGCGCCCCCGCTGCCGCCGGCGCCGTTGCGGCGACCGACCACGGAGGCCACCGAGCGCTGCTCGGAGAAGTCGATATGCCGCATCATCCCGGAGGCTTCGAGCACGCGGGCGAGCTCGACCTCACCCCACAGCCCACGCGAGGAGCGCGAGCGCAGGGCGCCCTCGAGCGCCGTCGTTGTGCGCCGCAGCTCGCGATCGGACTCGGCTCCCGCGCGCAGCTGTTCGGTGAGCGTGGCGTGCTCGGCGGCGCGCTGCTGCTCCATCCGTTCGACCCGGGCGCCGACCTGCTCCAACTGGGAGCGGACCGGCGCGAGGGCGCGCAGCACGGAGCCGTCGCGCTCGGCGCGTTCCTCGGCCGCGGCGGTGCGGGCGGTCAGCTCCTCGGCGCGAGCCCGCCACTGGGCCGCCTCGGCGCGCAGGGCGGCGGCGTCGTCGCGACCGCCGGCACGGGCGGTAGCCGAGCGGGCCACCGCCAGGGCGTAACCGGCCACCGCCCCGACGAGCAGGCCGATGAGCAGTAGCAGGATGGGAAGCGCTGTGGACATGGGGCCACCATGACACGGGGCGCCGACATGAATTCCGGGCGCTTAGCGGCGGGCCGCTACACTCGCCCCGTGGCACTCACTATCGGAATTGTTGGACTGCCCAACGTCGGCAAGTCGACCCTGTTCAACGCCCTGACCCGGGCGACCGTTCTCGCGGCGAACTACCCCTTCGCCACGATCGAGCCGAACGTCGGTGTGGTGCCCCTGCCGGATGCGCGGCTGGACGCGCTGGCCAAGATGTTCCACTCCCAGAAGATCGTGCCCGCCACCGTCTCCTTCGTGGATATCGCCGGGATCGTGCGCGGCGCCAGCGAGGGGGAGGGACTGGGAAACCAGTTCCTCGCCAACATCCGCGAGGCCGACGCCATCTGCATCGTCACCCGCGCCTTCGACGACCCCGACGTGGTCCACGTGGCCGGCAAGGTCGACCCCGCCTCGGACATTGAGACCATTGCCACCGAGCTGATCCTGGCCGACATGCAGACCCTGGAGAAGACGATCCCGCGTCTGGAGAAGGAGGTGCGCGGCAAGAAGACCGACGCCGCCGTGCTGGAGGTGGCGCGGGCCGCGCTGAAGGTGCTGGAGGCGGGCGAGCTGCTGTCGGCCGCCGCGGCGGGCAAGGCACTGGATGAGGAGATCCTGCGCGAGTTCCAGCTGATGACCACCAAGCCCTTCATCTACGTGTTCAACCTGGACGACGCCGGCATGCACGACGCCGCCCGACAGCAGGAGCTCGGCGCCCTGGTGGCCCCGGCGGAGGCCGTGTTCCTGGACGCCCAGTTCGAGGCCGAGCTGGTGGAGCTGGAGCCCGATGAGGCCGCCGAGATGCTGCACGAGAACGGCCAGGACGAGTCCGGTCTGGACAAGCTGGCGCGGGTCGGCTTCGACACGCTCGGCCTGCAGACCTTCCTGACGGCGGGGGAGAAGGAGTCGCGCGCCTGGACGATCCACAAGGGCTGGACCGCCCCGCAGGCGGCGGGTGTGATCCACACCGACTTCGAGAAGGGCTTCATCAAGGCGGAGATCGTCTCCTACGACGACCTCATGGAGTACGGCTCGATGGCCGAGGTCCGCGCGCACGGGCGGGTCCGCATGGAGGGCAAGGACTACGTCATGGCCGACGGCGACGTGGTCGAGTTCAGATTCAATGTGTAGCGAGTCGGCTTAGTCGTTGTACACCTTGTCGCGACGTCCGATGGAGAAGACCTCGATCGTGACGATGTCGTCGTGGATGAGCGCGAGGATCCGGTAAGAGCCCACGCGGTAACGCCATTCGCCCGAGCGGTTCGTGGTCAGCCCCTTGCCGAAGGCGCGGGGGTCGGCGCACCCATCGAGGTTGTTCTTGATCCAGGTGGCGAGGATCCTGGCGTCAAACCGGTCCATCTTCTTCAGTTGTTTGCGGGCCCGCATGGTCAGCTCGACGCGGTACGGGCTGGTCTGCGCGGTCATGAGGTGAGTTCGGACAGGACCTCGTCGATGCTGAAACGCTCGCCGGAATCGTGCGCGATCGCCTCGCGCAGCTCCTGTAGATCGTAGGAATCCTCGATCTTCTCCAGGATCGCGGTACGGGCGAAATCGGAGACGGTTACGCCCTCGAACCGGGCGAACTTGCGGACGAGTTCGGCATCCTGCTCGTTCATGCGCACTGTCATGGTGCTCACGGTCGGCTCCTTCTCGTGGTTCGTGAATACATTGTATTCAGGCCGCCGCCGCGGGCAAGGCGCTGGACGCTGAGATCCTGGATGAGAATGGTCGGGACGAGTCCGGTGACGTTATTGACGTGGTGCGTCATGTGTATCACTCTGGGTGAGTGATCAGGTCCCTCGGTGATCGGGATACGGAGTGCGTGTGGCTGCGTGAGCCGGCCCGGCGGATCGACCCACGGATTCATCGGACGGCAAACCGGAAACTGCGTCAGCTTGATGCCGTTGTGTCGCTCAACTCGCTTCGAGTCCCGCCCGGGAATCACCTCGAAGCTTTGAAGGGTGATCGCAGAGGTCAGTACAGCATCCGGATCAATGACCAGTGGCGGATCTGTTTTGTGTGGACCGCCGCCGGACCCGAGAACGTGATCATCGAGGACTACCACTGAGGTGCACCATGACTGACAAGCTCTACGCGCCGATCCATCCGGGCGAGGTCCTGATGGAGGATTTCATCAATGCCTTCGGCGTTACGCAGCACAAGCTCGCGGTGTCGATCGGTGTGCCTCCGCGTCGGATCAACGAGATCGTGCATGGCAAGCGGGCGATTACCGCGGACACGGCGCTGCGCCTGGGGCGTTACTTCGGCGTTGAGCCGCAGTTCTGGCTCAACCTGCAGTCGCGGTACGAGCTGGAACTGGCGGAGGGCCGCATCGCCGCTGAGCTCGACGCCATCAAGCCCATCCAAGCCGCCTGAGTGCCGACGGTGCGATGGCGGTGGCTTACGACCATTTCGGAAGGCCGACGTCCTCGGCGTCGACGTGGTGGCCCTGGCGACAGGACAGGCGCGCCTCGATGGGGCTGCCACAACCCAGGTGAACCGGCTCCGGCGCAATCGGTGCCACGTCCGGCAGATGCTTGAGTCCCCACTGCTGTAGCGCCGCCAGCACGAGGACAAGATCGCGTCCCTTGGTGCTGAGGGTGTAGGCGTGTCGCTGCCTGCGGCCGGGCTCCCGGTAGGGCTCGGCCCGCAGGATGTCGTGTTCGACGAGTTTCCTCAGTCGCGCCGACAGTACCGAGCGCGGGCATCCGAGACTCTCCTCCAGGTCGCTGAACCGGCATATACCCCGGTGAATATCGCGAAGGATCAGTAGAGTCCACTTCTCGCCCAGCAGTTCCAGGCTGGCGGCGATGGGGCAGGTGGTTTGTGGTCCCGTCATGGTCTCTGACACTCCCTGATCCGTTGCGGCTGCCGATGGCGCCGCGGTCTCCTGGATGCGTGTATATGCGGCGTCGATGCGGGCGGAACAGGCTCGTCGGCTCGCCTGCAGGTGTGACCGCATCCGTGCATGCGCGTCGCACCCGCGTACGCTCGTCGCCTGCGAGCCCGGCGCATCTCTGAGTCCGCTTTTGATACCCAGGGAGCGTAGCACTGAGCTCCACGGCTCGCGACCGGGGTGTGCAGGGGTTCTCCGTGTTTGTGGGTGTGGCGGTTTGGGCTGGGTTTGTGATGCGGTGGTCGGTTTCGGCTCGGCGAGGTCGTACTCGGGCCAAAGAGGTCGTTCTCGGGTTGGCGGAGTCGCTCTCGGTAAGTGCCGGTCTGCCGAATACGACCTCGGCGGCCCCAAACCCTCCCGAATGTGGAGGGTTTCGGGTTGGCGAGGACGTATTGGCCGAACCCGGGTCGTACTCGGGCCAAAGAGGTCGTTCTCGGGTTGGCGGGGTCGTTCTCGGATCGACGGTGTTGGTGGCCGGCGGAGGATTCGTTGGAGCCATTGAAGTCATGTGGGCGCCGGCTCGAGGCCGCGGCCTCTTGGCTGTGAATGCCAGCCGCATTGGTGACGAACTCAAGACGCCCCCGGGCGTACGTGTCCAGCATTCCAAACACGCACGCCGACCGCCGGCCCGCCGCACCCCGCAAACGCGAAGAACCTATGAAGGCCGTGCATGAAGCAGGCGGTGTCGGCTGGACTGTCCGGTTGACAGCGCAGCCGGCGCAGGCTAAGTTCGCGATCTGGACTTAGATGGTTGTCGCCTGCCGGGTCGTATCCCGATGGGAGCATGACAGAGACAGGAGCAGACGTGATGAAGGCCTACGCCCTTACCTCCTACCGCAACGGTGGGACGCTCGAGTGGCTGGACGTACCCGAGCCGGCGGCCGGTCCAGGGCAGGTGGTGGTTGAGATCCGTGCGGCCGGCCTCAACCCGCTGGATCGCATGATCGCCGCCGGGCAGTTCCGGCAGCTTATTCCCTACCGGCTGCCGCAGGTGCTGGGGCAGGAGCTCGCCGGCGTCGTCACCGAGGTTGGCCCCGGCGTGGAGGACCTTGCGGTGGGTGACCACGTGTTCGGGCGCCCGGGCATCAACCGGATCGGCACCTTCACGCGGGCCATCGCCGTCGACGCCGCCGACCTCGCCCCCATGCCCGCCGGGCTCGGCTTCACCGAGGCGGCCTCCCTGCCGCTGGTGCTGCTTACGGCCGCGCAGGCCTTCATGGAGAAGGCGCGAGTCAAGCCGGGGGACAAGGTCTTCATCCAGGGTGGTACCGGTGGCCTCGGCTCAATCGCCATCCAGGTGGCCAAGCACCTTGGCGCCACGGTTGCGACCACCGTGAGCACCAAGAACGTCGACTTGGCCCGCGAGCTGGGCGCCGACGTCGTCGTGGACTACCGCACCCAGAGGTATGAGGACCATGTCAAGGACTACGACGTCGTCCTGGACACCCTGGGAAAGGACGAGACCCTGCGCTCCATGCAGGTGCTGCGACCGGGAGGCACCATGGTCTCGGTCGTCGGTGCGCCCGACCCTGAGTTCGCGGCACAGCTGGGCAAGCCGATCCTGAAGCCGGTCATGTGGCTGATGAGTCGCGACGCGCGCCGCGCCGCCAAGCAGCGGGGAGCCGCGTACAAGTTCCTCTTCATGCGTGCCGACGGCGGCCGACTGGCGCAACTCGCCCCCGCCATTGAGGGCGGCAGCATCAAGCCGCTGGTGGGACACACCTTCCGGTTGGACGAGCTGGAACAGGCCATGGAGCTGTCCGCCTCCGGGAGGGCTCGCCCGGGCAAGATCGTCGTGGAGGTAAGGGAGTGAGCGCCGTGAAGTACTTCGACGGCCCATACGCGGACGCGCCGGTCGAGCGCATGACCGTGTACCCCAAGGGGCGCATTTCGCGTACCGGGCGGCCGGTTCCGGCGGCGGGGTGCCCCTGCTGCTCCTGAACCACCTGGCGGCCACCCTCGACGGCTGGGACCCGCTGCTGGTCGACCGGTTGGCGCAGGACCGCCCGGTCATAGCGGTGGATTACCGCGGCATGGGCGGCTCGTCCGGCTCGGCGCCCACCACGGTTGCGGGTATGGCCGACGGCGTGATCGAGTTCCTGGACGCCGCACGGCCGGAGCGGGTAGACGTGCTCGGGCTCTCGCTGGGCGGCTTCGTCACCCAGCAGCTGCTGCTGACCCATCCGCAGCGGTTCCGCATGGCCGTGCTGGCCGGAACCGGCCCGGCGGGAGGCGCGGGCATCACCAGGGTGCCGGGCCTGACCTTCTGGGCCATGGCGAAGGCGGCGCTGACCCGGAAGGACCCCCGTCACTACCTGTTCTTCCCCGTGACCGCCTGGGACAGGGCGGATGAGTTCCTGGGCCGCGTGGCGGCCTTCAAGCATCCGGACACGGCCGCGCGGGTGCCCGGACTCCTGCGCCAGCTCAGGGCCGTGCGCGGCTGGGGGCGGCAGGAGCCGCAGGACCTGTCCCGGATCGAACACCCGGTCCTGGTGGTGAACGGCGACAACGACCTCATGGTTCCCAGTCCCAACACCCTGGACCTGGGGCGGCGCCTACCCGCCGCCAGGCTCGAGGAGCTCTACCCCGGCGCCGGCCACGGCGCCATCTTCCAGGAGCCGGACCTCTTCGCCTCACAGGTCCGCGCCTTCCTGGACTGACGGAACTGTGTTGCCTGCACAGCTTTGCTCATCGGGGCGTGCCCTCCCACGGATTGACGACCGCTACCTCCAGCGGTGCGAAGTCCTTGACGTTGCGCGTCACGACGGTCAGGCCGTGGACCGCGGCGGTGGCCGCGATCAGTGCGTCGCGCTCCGGCCGCGGGTCGGGGACATGCAGGTGTGCGGCGCGGCGGGCTTGCGGAGCTCGCTGACTACATTGGTATCCAACAGGTAGCTCATAACTCCGGAACCTTCAGACCGATAGAGGCCGGCTCGAACTCGACGTCGTCATCCATGCTCAGCCTGTCCACGAGCGAGGCGCCCGTCTCCCCGAGTCGGTGGTAGTCGTTGATGGTCAGTAAAACGTAAGCCGGCTTGCCTCGGTCCGTGATGATGACCGGTCCCTCATTGGCCGCCCGCTTGGCGGCACTGACATCGTGGTTGAAGTCGCGAGCGGTGATCGAGGGCATGTCAACACCTCCTGTGTAGCTACATACCCTACGTTATGTCGGGTGTATAGCCCGTGCGAGGGGATGACGCGCCCCCTTGCATCTGACACGGTGTGAGGATGTTCCATGGAGGCATGGATCACGACGAGGGACTGCTGCGTATCGGTCTGTTTTCCAGGCTCACGGCGATCAGCGTGAGGATGCTGCGCTACTACCAGGAGCAGCGTGTACTCGAGCCCGCCGCCATTGACCCATTCACCGGGCACCGGTCCTATGCGCCCTCTCAGCTCACTGACGCGCATTGGATCGTGCGACTGCGTGACGCCGGAATGCCGGTCGGCGAGATCGCCGAGATTATGGCCAACCGTGGTGATCCGACGCGTGTGCGCGCCATCATGTCCGCCCACGGCGACCGCTTGGATGCCGAGCGGGAACGGCTGGAACGCATGAGCGCCGCGTTTGAACATATCAACGCCTATCTCAAGGAGTCGACCATGGATATCGATGTCCGCCAGATTCACATGCCTGCCATGACCGTGGCAGTCCTGCGCCGCGTCCTGCCGTCCTACAACGACGAGGGCCGGCTGTGGCAGGAGATCGTGCCGCTCATGGAGCGCAGCGGCCTGGAACTGCCCAGTCATGACGAAGGGCTGGGTGGGGCGACCTACCTAGACCCGGAGTACAGGGAGACTGATGTAGAGCTCGAGGTTTGGATCAGAGTCCCGGAATCCTTCACACCGGTAGCGCCGTTGGAATGCCGTGAGGTGCCTGCGCGCGACGTCGTGGCCGCCACGCTACATGGCGGATATGACGGCATGCCGGAGGTCACCGCGGCGATCGGCAGTTACATCGCGGCCCACAACCTTCGCACGGGACCCATGCTCAACATCTACCGGGTCGGCCCGGCGCACAACCCCGACCCGTCCACCTGGGTTACGGATGCGTGCTTCCCGATCATCGAGGAGTGACCGCGCGCCCGTGTGCGACGTCTGCGGTGTTACCGGTTCTTCCGGTTTGGGTGTGTGGTGATTGCATCGGGGCCGAGGTGTCTGCTGCGCCGGTTGGACGTTAACAACGCTACTTAACGTTCTGCTGTATACCCCAGGAGCTTTCAGCAGACGGTTAACCGGCGTTGTTAACCCCGAAGTGGCGTTGCAGACGGTGAAGTGGCGCAGCCCAGGGCTGAGTGACATACGTTGCTGGGAGCAATTCCGCCGTAGGATCCCCGCCATGGACGAGCTGACCTACCTCACCGGCCGCGGCGCCGTCGCTCCCGGACAGATCGAGGGCATGTTCGTCGGCTGGCCGTCTCCTCCCTCCCCGCAGCAGCTGGTGGCGGTCATGGACGGCAGTTACCGGCGCGTTTGGGCGCTCGACGGCGACCGCGTCATCGGCTACATCAACGCCATCAGCGACGGCGTGCTCAACGCCTTCATCCCCTGGCTCGAGGTCCGCCCCGACTACCAGGGCCGGGGGATCGGCGCGGAACTGGTGCGTCGACTGCTAGCCCAGCTCGGTGACATGTACGCCGTCGATCTGTGCTGTGATCCGGGAATGCTGCCGTACTACGAGAAGCTCGGCTTCGCGCGCCTGGCCGGCGCGGGCCTGCGCAACCCCCGCGCGATTATGAGCGGAGGAGCTTCAAAGACGCTCGCGGGTCTCTGAGACCGCTCGCCCACATCCCTGCCGTCCGGCAAGCGCCCGCGGCTCTACTCGGCGGACGGTCTGCGCCGCAGGCCCTTAAGCTCCGCGCGCCGTCGCTTGGCCGCCAGACGACGACGCTGGGAACCACGGGTGGGCTTGGTTGCCCGGCGCGCCACCGGCGGCGCGAGCGCACCCCGCAGCAACGCCGCCAGGCGCTCCCGCGCCGCCATCCGATTGCGGTACTGGGAGCGGTGCTCGGCCGCGGTAACCGTGAGCACCGTCCCGGTCAGGCGCTCGTTCAGGTTCTGCAGGGCCCGCTGGCGCTGCCGCTCGTCAAGCGCCGTCGTCGTCGCCAGGTCCAGGCTCAGCTGGACGCGGGAGTCGGCGGTGTTTACGCCTTGGCCGCCGGGGCCGGAGGCATGCGTGAACTGCTCGCTCAGCTCCGCCGCCGGCACCGTCAGCCCCCGCGGGCAGCCGGGGCCGGGCGGGATCGACAGGTCCTTCATGCGAACAGTGTGCGCCGGGCCTACCCTGGGCGCATGCCTACGTCCCAGCCGGCATCGCCCGTGTTCACCGCCGCGGGCAGGCACGCGCTGGCCCTGGTGGCCCGCGAGGCCCGCGCCGACGGCGTCCGCGAGGTCCTGGCGCCCCGCGTGCGCTGCACCGCCATGACCACCCCCTTCGAACTCGAGGGCCTGCACGTCACCGACGTCGACTGTGCCCCATCCGGCCTGCTCGCCCCCGGCGCCCTCGCCGCCGCGCTCGCGGCCTGCGACCGGCCGCCACTGATCCTGCACGCCGAGACCTTCGGCAACCGGGCCGACGGCGAACTCCGCACCGTGCTCGCCGCCGCCCGCTCGACCGGGGCGCGCATCGTCGTCGACGCCACCCACACGGCACTGGAACGTGCCGAAGAACTGCTGACAGACGCCGGACCCGGGACCGGTGCCGCTGACCTCGACAACGCCGACTACCTGGTGGCGAGCCTGCGCAAGCTGCTGCCCATCCCGCTCGGCGGCGTGGTCCACGGGCTCGTCCGCCCGGCGGCGCCGACCGGGGACGAGCTGAACGCGGACCTGGCCGCCGTCGCCGCGATTGCCGAGCGCCACCGGGATGTGCCCGTACTCATGGACGCCGTCGAGGACCTGCTCGACCTCGCCTGGGCGCCCGCCCCCATGCCGGGCCCTTACCGTGCCCGGCTCGCCGCCCCGGGGCTAGGCGCCGAGCGCACCCGGCGTCGCGCCCGCCTGGCGCGCCTGCACGCCGCCGTCGCCGATCTGGACGTCATCAACCCCGGGGCCGCCTACCAGCCGGTGATCGCCCACCCCCAAGCCGCCGCCATCCGCACGGCGCTCGCACGTGCCGGCTTCTCCCCGCCCCTGCACTGGCCCGGCGTCACCGATGGGCTCGTCGTGCTGCCCGACGATCCTCGGGCAGCAGCCATTGCACGCCGCGCGGCGGGGCCGACGGCACTGCGCGAGGCGCTTGCAGCAGGCGAAGCGAGCGGCCCCGCGGAGCCCTTCGACTTCGATGCCTTCATCTCCTCCAAAACACCGAAGACGGCATGACTGCCTACCGGCTGACGCCGGCTGCGCGCTGACCCCGGCCGCTAAACCCGCAGCACGCCGCGCCAGCCGCGCGCCCCGTAGTAGGAGTCGGCGCCGTTGTGGTAGACGAAGACCCGGCCGAAGCGCCGGTCGCCGAACAGTGCGCCTCCCAGCGTCCGGACATCCGCCGGCGTCGCCAGCCAGGTCGAGGTCTTCAAGTCAAACTCCCCCAGGCCCTGCAGGTGGTGGTAGTCCGCCTCGCTCATGAGCTCGACGCCGATCGCCGCCGCCTCGCCCGCGGCGCTGCCCCGCGGCGGGTTCCGCTTGCGGGAGCGCAGGGCCTCGTCGTCAAGGCACAGGCTGCGTCGAGCGGCGGGGGTCTCGGCCGAACAGTCGTAGAAGACGAATTCGTCCGCCTGCGCGTCATAGGCGACGACGTCGGGCTCCCCGCCCGTGTCCTCCATGCGCCCGAGCGCGGTCAGCGCCTCGGGATGCGCGGCCAGGCGGGCGGCGACCGCGTCCCAGGAGATGCCCTCATGTCGGTGCGGATGCGCCTCGAATCGGGCCCTGAGTACGTCGAGCATGTCGTCTCCTCCGTATGTGTTGTCCCAACGTCCGGGCGCATTGTCCCCCATGCCTCGCCGGAGTGGTGAACGATGCTGCAGGTACCGCTCCCCGACACGTCACACGGCGGCAACACGCCCGGTCTCTAGGATCGCCCCATAGCAAACACACCAGGAGGAAGCATGATCAGGGTAGCGATCAACGGATACGGCAACCTCGGGCGCGGCGCCGAGCAGGCAATCACCAAGAACGAGGACATGGAACTCGTCGTCGTCTTCACCCGGCGCGACCCGACCACGGTCACCACTCAGGGCGCGCCCGTCGCCCACGTCGACGACATGCCCGCCTGGGCGGACAAGGTCGACGTCTGCCTCAACTGCGGCGGCTCGGCCACCGACCTGATCGAACAGACCCCGGCCGCCGCCGCGCTGTTCAACACGGTCGACTCCTTCGACACCCACGCCCGCATCCCCGAGCACTTCGCCGCCGTCGACGCGGCCGCCAAGGCTTCTGGGCACGTCGCCCTGATCTCCACCGGCTGGGACCCGGGCCTGTTCTCCATGCTGCGGGTCCTGGGCGAGGCCGTCCTGCCCGACGGCGCCACCACCACCTTCTGGGGCCCCGGCGTCTCCCAGGGGCACTCCGACGCCCTGCGCCGCATCGACGGCGTCGTGGACGCCAAGCAGTACACCCGCCCGGTCGAGGCGACCGTCGCCGCGGTCAAGGCCGGCGACGACGTCGAACTGACCACCCGCTCCATGCACACGCGCGACTGCTACGTGGTGGCCGAGGAGGGTGCCGACCTGGCCCGCATCGAGCGGGAGATCAAGGAGATGCCCAACTACTTCGCCGACTACGACACCACCGTCAACTTCATCACGGCCGAGGAACTGGCCGCCGAGCACGCCGGCATCCCGCACGGCGGCACCGTGGTTCGCCGCGGACACACCTCCGACGGCGTCGCCGAGACCGTGAACTTCGAGCTGCAACTCGACTCCAACCCGGAGTTCACCGGCTCCGTCGTGGCCGCCATGGGGCGGGCGGCGGTGAGGCTGGCCGCCCGCGGCGAGTCCGGCGCGCGCACCGTCTTCGACGTGACGCTGGCGGACCTGTCCGCCAAGACCTCCGAGGACCTGCGCGCCCACTACCTGTGACGGTGGCCGGCTCGCTGGCGTCGTCGTCGCTCGGACGACGGCGCCGGCGCGGCCGCATCAGTACGCTGTTCTTGTGACGGACGAGCGGGTACACGGGGAGTTAGGCCTCGGAGCCGTGAGCCTCTGGGGTGAGAGTGCGCCGCGGGAGTTGGCCGCCGTGGCCGCTTGGGAGGCGGACGTACTTCGGGGTGAGCGGTGACGAGCAGGATGTCGGTGTTCGCGCCAGACACACGTGTCGCATCCGTGCTACAGTGCAACCATGGTGACCGTCGAGCCGCCGATCGAGAGGCTGTCTCAGCGTGAGTTGCGCAACGAGTCCGCTCGGGTGCTGCGTGAGGTGGGAGAGGGACGGTCCTTCGTGATAACTAACAGTGGTGTCCCGGTGGCGCGGATAGTGCCATTGAGCGAGCTTACTCCTGCGCTGCCGGTGACTCGTCCGGCGCGGCGGCGGGGCGGCTGGGCGAAACTCGGGATCGAGCGGAGGGAATCCTCGCAGGACTTCCTGCAATCGCTCGATGACTTGCGCTCGGATCGCGGGTAGTGCGACGTGGCGAACGAAGTCGTATACGTCGATACCTCTGCCTTAGGTGCGCTGCTGGTTGATCAACCCGAGAGTCCTGCGCTGCTCGACTGGTTCGATCGGACACCAAGCACGCTGGTCTCCAGTGATCTGCTTGAGGTTGAGTTGCGCCGTATTGCGGTCCGAGAGAGTCTTAATCAGGACGACGTGACGCGGCTCCTTGAAGGAGTGTCGCTCGCGTCCCTCGACCGGGCGGTCTTCCGCAATGCGGGTTTATTGCCGATGCCATATCTGCGCACCCTGGATGCATTGCACCTTGAGGCTGCGATCAGGCTAAATGTAGATGCGGTACTCACGTACGACCACAGATTTGGCGAAGCTGCCAGAGCTCTGGGGCTGGCGGTCATCGCGCCCGGGGTGGCCGGTGCCGCATGAGCGTCTGAGTGGCCTGTCGCCGTAGCGGCACAACCTGAGCTCCCGCGCGAGACTCGCCTCCGCGGTGACCTGTAACTTCACCGTGTCGTACCTCCCATGCGGCTTGCGACTGAGCCGACGTAGGGTGAGCCCATGAGTAACCCCGTGTCTCCGGAGCCTCAGAACGGCATCCCGAGCGACTCCAACGCCCAGAGTGGCGCACCGGCCGGCTCCGATCCGGCATCCTCGGCCCAGGCGGGTGTGCCGCAGTCGCCCGCCTACCAGTCCGCTCAGGTACCGCAGCAGGCCTATGCGGCACCGCAGCAATCCGCCGCGCCGCCCTCCGCCCAACCGGGCTTCCAACAACAGGCCCAGGCGCAGTTCCAGAACCTGCTGGCCAAACCGAGCCCGCATTTCCCGACGAATGTGCGCAATATTCTCGGCGGCTTGTCCGCGGCCACCGTGGTTGTCACGCTCCTGGCCATGTTCACCCCGTTCGTATCCATTTCCGTGTGGGGTTACTCCAACTCGATGTCACTGGCTGGGAGCCGGGACGGAGCCTTCTTCTGGATCCTGCTCATTGGCACGATCGCCGCCACGGTTCTCGTCTTCCTGCAGGATAAAGTCGCCAAGGGGGTCATGTGGGTCATCCCGAGTGTTGCCATCGTCGGCGCTCTGATGGGGTTCGGTGAGGCGCTCGGTAACAACGAGGTCTTCGACTACGGAGCCTCACGCGGTTTCGGCTACTTCATGGTCCTGATTGACGCGCTCCTGTTCATCGCAATCGCCATCTACTCGATCATGTCCCTCGTCAAGAAGGAACCCGCCGCCGCTTCGGCGTTCCCAGCCTATGGGGGCCCGCAGCAGTTCCCGCAGGCCCATCAGGCTCAGCAGGGTTACCCGGCGCCTCAGCAGTGGCAGGCCAACCAGGCTCAGCCGCCCTCCGGTCCGCAGCCTTACGCTGCCCCACAGCAGCAGTTCCCGCATGCCCATCAGGCTCAGCAGGGTTACTCGGTGCCTCAGCAGCCGCAGGTACCGACTCCTCAGCCGCAGGCGCCGCGGGATTACTCGGCGTCACAGCAGCCGCAGCAGTCGGCTGGCCCGCAGAACCCGGATTCCGGGCAGTCGCAGGCCTAAGGTTCGCTGTCGGG
>NZ_QMIN01000065.1:4419-5886 GCF_003287795.1 Actinomyces sp. Z5 | reverse complement strand
CTCACGAACCCACACCCACAACCCGCACCCACCCCCCGGGGCCCTGGCCGGGGGGCACACACCACACGCACACAACACGACCGCGCACCAGGGCCCGCACACGGCCGTCCACACGCCACACCCACAGACGGACCTCTGGGCGTCCGAACGACACCACGAACACACGCGGCCGGAAGACGTCGCCCAAAACGGGCACCAACGGCCGTCCGACTCCGATATCCTCGCGGTACAGGCAGCAGGCGGAATTGGAGGAGGCTGCGATGACTTCGGTTGCGTGCGGGATTGATATCGGCGGTTCAGGTATCAAGGGTGCGCGTGTGGATCTCGACACCGGTGAGTTCATTGGTGACCGCATTCGGATCGAGACGCCACAGCCGTCCACACCGGATGCCGTGGCGGAGGTTTGTAAGCAGCTACTTGACGGCCTCGGCATCAGCGAGCACGTACCGGTAGGTATCGCCTTCCCGGCGCCTATCGTGCACGGCACAATCCCCTTCATTGCGAACCTCGACGACTCGTGGGCGGGAGTGAACCTCAACGAGCTGATGCTGCAGCACCTTGGGCGCCCCGTGACCGCACTGAACGACGCCGACGCCGCCGGCCTGGCCGAGGTCGCCTTCGGGGCCGCCAAGGGCGTCGCCGGAACGGTCATCGTGACCACGCTAGGTACCGGCATCGGCTCCGCCATCATCGTCGACGGCACCCTGGTGCCGAACACTGAGCTCGGCCACCTCGAGATCGACGGCTATGACGCTGAGAAGCGTGCCTCCTCGGGGCAGAAGGAGCTTCAGGACCTGTCGTGGAAGAAGTGGGCCAAGCGGCTGCAGCGGTACTACTCCCACGTGGAGATGCTGTTCTCACCGGACCTGTTCGTCGTTGGTGGAGGCGTGTCAAAGAAGCACGAGAAGTTCCTGCCCAGACTCGACCTGAAGACTCCCATCGTTCCGGCGCAGCTGCTGAACACCGCGGGCATCGTGGGTGCTGCGTACCAGGCGTCGCGAGAGCAACACGACTGAGTCGGCGGATGTGGCCAAGTTCGTCGTATCTGCCCACGGGCTTACGCTGCTGCCATGAGCGATTCATTCACTGAGCCGATGATCGGGCCCGTGTCCACGGTCCTCATCCCCGTGACGACAGACGGTCAGGTGGAGCCGCGCTTCGGCCGTGCACCACGCGTCGCGGTGGTAAACGTCTCGGATGGGGTGATCACTCGCTGGCAGGAGTTCCCTGTCGGCTGGGACGTCGCCCATGACGCCGGCACCGAGGGCTCACATCACGCCCGCATTGTCCGCTTCCTTAACGAGCATCGCGTCGACACGATCATTGCCGAGCATATGGGCGCAGGCATGCGACGCGTGGTGGGGCGTATGGGAATCCTCCTGCTGCCCACGCCCGGCGGCAACGCCCGTGCGGCGGTAGCAACCGCGTTGGCGGTGGCCGCTGCAGGAGACGCCGGAGCCGATCCTC
>NZ_QMIN01000065.1:0-4139 GCF_003287795.1 Actinomyces sp. Z5 | reverse complement strand
CGGGCCGAGCACCGTAAATGGGTGCTCGGCCCGCCACGCGTCGTCGCCTGGCGTCATGCACCAGCAGCTCGACGGCGATGGTTTGGAATCAGCTCAGGGCAGCGGCGACCGCGAGCTGGAGCGAGTCCTGGAAGCGGGTCTCTCGTTCGGCTGCGGTCATGTCACCGGAGTGGTCCAGCAGGTGGTCGGAGATAGTCAGCACCGCCAACGCCTGCTTGCCGAACTCGGCCGCCACCCCGTACAGGGCTGCCGCCTCCATCTCAACGCACAGGGTCCCGTAGGCGGACAGACGCTCCGTTTGCCCCTCGGGCGTGAAGTAGAAGTGATCGCGGGAGATGATCGTGCCGGTGTGCAGCCGCTCGCCCATGCCGGCCTCGACGCCCGCGCGATAGGCGGCCATGGCTAGGCGGAAGTCGGCGACGGCCGAGAAGTTCACGCCGGGGATGCGCAGCTGGTTCATCGCCGAATCGGTGTGGGCTCCGGTGGCAATCACAACATCACCCACATGCACCTGCTTGCCGATGCCACCGGCCGTGCCCACGCGAATGATTCGCTCAACCCCATACTGGCTGAACAGTTCAGTAGCGTAAATGGAGAAGGACGGCTGCCCCATGCCCGACCCCATCACCGACAGCGGCTTGCCGTCTACGGTGCCGGTGAAACCGAGCATGCCACGCACATCCGTAACCAGGCGGGCATCATCCAACAGTCCCTCCGCGATGCGCTGGGCGCGGCGCGGATCTCCGGGCATCAGCACCGCAGGGGCGAAGTCGCCGGGCTCGGCGGCAATGTGAGGCGTGGCCATGGTTGTCCTTTCAGTTGTCCGTCAACGTTGCGCTGTCAGCAGCTCCGGCGGTGCCGAGCAGTGCTGCGAGTGCGACAGGCCAGTCTCGCACATGCCGTGCCAGCTCGGGGGTGGAGATACCCAAGTCGTGCCATCTAATCCTGTCCGGATGGCGGGACGTCATAGGCAGGTGCTCCATCTGCGACTATCGTCCTAGCGATTCTAGGCCTGTGCCTTCGGCACCGGCGGCCGGCTTGCCGGTTACCCACAACCCGGAAGGTTCTTAATGCCATCCAGCCCCGGATCCTCAACCGCCGTACAGATGCCCGCACGCGAGCAGTGGAGCGGACAACTCGGATTCCTCTTGGCTGCCATCGGATCCGCGATCGGTCTGGGCAACATCTGGCGCTTCCCCGGCACCGCCTACACCAACGGCGGTGGCGCTTTCATGATCCCCTACATCATCGCCCTGTTGATCACCGGCCTGCCCGTGCTCTTCCTCGACTACGCGCTCGGACACCGTTTCCGCGGTTCTGCTCCGGCCGTCTTCCGCCGGGTATCCAAGCGGTTCGAGTGGCTCGGCTGGTGGCAGGTGTTCATCTGTTTTATCATCATGACCTATTACGCCGTGATCGTAGCCTGGGCGCTACGCTACACGGTGTTCTCCTTCACCACCGCCTGGGGCGACGACGCCGCAGGCTTCTTCAGCGACTACATCGGCCAGACCAGTCTGGCCGACCCTTCCACTCCGGCGTACTCGCCGGTTCCGATCCTGGGGGTCGCCATCCCGCTGGCGCTGGTGTGGGCCTTCGGCATCTTCGTCGTGGCCCGCGGCATATCTCGCGGCGTGGAGCGCGCCAACCGGGTATTCCTGCCCGTACTGGTAGTCATGTTCGTCATCCTGGTGATCCGGGCCATCTTGCTGCCCGGAGCTACGGACGGCCTGAACACTCTGTTCACCCCCGACTGGAGTCGGCTGACTGATTACACCGTGTGGGTGGCCGCCTTCGGACAGATCTTCTTCTCCCTGTCCATCGGCTTCGGCATCATGCTCACCTACGCCTCCTACCTCAAGCGCCGTTCCAACCTGGTGGGTACCGGCTTCACCGCCGCCTTCGCCAACTCCTCCTTCGAGATCCTCGCCGGTATTGGCGTGTTCGCCACGCTGGGGTTCATGGCCCATGTCGAGGGCGTGTCGGTGGCCGACCTTGAGGGCATCCAGGGCGTCGGGCTTGCCTTCATCACCTTCCCGACCGTCATCTCGCAGATGCCGGGCGGTGCCTTGTTCGGTGTCCTGTTCTTCGCCTCCTTCTCAATGGCGGGGCTGACCTCCTTCATCTCCATCCTGCAGGTGGTCGCTCCCGCCATCGGTGAGAAGCTCGGCCTGTCCAACGGCAAGGCCACGCTGGCGGCCGGACTGCCCAGTGCCGCGCTGTCATTCATCCTGTTCAGCACCGGTTCGGGACTGTGGGATCTGGATATCGTCGACGCCTACATCAACTACATCGGCGTGGTCGGCTCCGCCATTGTCATGTGCGTCGGCCTTGGCCTGGTGCTGCGTCGGCTGAAGGAGCTGCAGCGTCATCTCAACCTGGTCTCCGACACCCGCATCATTGGCGGCTGGTGGCGTGGCCTGGTGGCGGTAATCGCCCCGCTGCTCCTGGGCTACATGTTCGTCCAGAACGTCTGGTCCTATGCGACCAACGGCTATGACGCGTATTCCGCCGGTCTGCAGGGTGTGTTCGGATGGGGCGTGATCTTCCTCGTCGTAGTCGCCACGATTGTGTTCACACGCATGCCCTGGCGCACGCCGGTAGACGACTACGCGCCTCTTAACCTGGATGTGCTTGAGGAGGTGAAGTGAGATGACCGGACCGGCAATCGCCGTAATGCTCGTCGCCATCGTGATCATCTGGGGCGGTCTGGCCGTCTCCGTGACGGCCCTGGTCGTGCGCGGACGCCGTGAGGACGTTGAGGCCCGGGAGGCCGCGCTGGCTGCCGCCCACGAGCACCTCAAGCACCCGCAGGACGATCGGTGAGGATACGGGACACTCCCGCGCCCGGACCTGGTTTCGTAGCAGCGCAAACGTGCGCCACAATGCACCCCATGCGCTCGACTCCGCTGCGGCCCGCCGCCGCCGACACACCCGCTGCACCCCGGCTGGTCGCCTTCGACCTGGACGGGACGCTCGCCCCCTCCAAGTCGCCGATGCCCGAGCCCATGGCCACTGCGCTGCGTGCCCTGCTGGACGTCGTGCCAGTGTGCATCATCTCCGGTGGTCAGATCGGGCAGTTCCGTGAGCAGGTACTCGCCCGTCTGAACGCCAGCGACGACGAGCTGGGTCGGCTCCACCTCATGCCCACCTGCGGCACCCGCTACTACACGCACAATTCCGATGACGGCGACTGGACGCTGGTCTACGCCAACGACCTCACGCCCGCCCAGGTTAAGCAGGCGTGCACCGTCGTCGAGGCGGAGGCCCGCCGTCTGGGGCTGTGGGAGGAGCACACCTGGGGACCGGCCCTGGAGGACCGCGGCAGTCAGATCACCTTCTCCGCCCTGGGACAGGAGGCACCGTTGGACGCCAAACAGGCTTGGGACCCCACGGGGGAGAAGAAGGGCCGCCTGCGTGACGCCGTCGCCGCCCTACTACCAGACCTGGAGGTCCGTTCCGGCGGCTCCACCAGCGTGGACATCACCCGCAAGGGCATCGACAAGGCCTACGGCATGAACCGGCTCGCCGAGGTCACCGGCATCCCCTTGAAGCAGATGCTGTTCGTGGGTGACCGGCTGGACCCCGAAGGCAACGACTACCCGGTCAAAGCGCTGGGCGTGCCCTGCCAGGCGGTGGACACCTGGGAGGACACGGCCACATTCGTCGCGGACCTGGCCGCGCGCCTAACGGCGGGGGAGCGGAGCTGACCGGCGTGCCTAAGGCTCGGCGGGACACCCGCGGCGTTCTCACCGGACGGCTCGGCCAGCTGCATGACGGCCCTCGCCGCTGGTGGCGATCCCGCACGGCCCGGTTCCGCAAGGGCGTGCGCACTGCCCTGCTGCTGCTCCTGAGCACCCTGGCGTCGCTGGCGATTGGTGTGTCCACCGCGACCGCGTCCTCACCCCTGGGACCGCACGAGGCCGAATGGTCGGTCACTCTGGACTCCACACTCACCGTCGACCTCGGTCCACTCGGCTCGGTGGTGCTGGACTCGCCTGCCGGCTTGCTCGGTGTTGAGGTGGTCGTCGGCGAGATCCCGGGAGAGCCCGATCCCGACGCCGTCTCCCCCGACACCCTCGGCCAGGCGCTCAGCTCCGACGGAGCCGCCTACGTCGCCCTGGTTGCCCACCCCGAACTGA
>NZ_QMIN01000064.1:30095-43441 GCF_003287795.1 Actinomyces sp. Z5 | reverse complement strand
TCCTGACACAAAACTGTCACCGATGTCCTGAGACATCACAGCGACGGTACGTACCTCTAGGTGCCGAACCGTCGACCCGAACACACGAACCGTCGTCGAAACGCACGAACCGTCGCCGCACCCGATCCACCGTGGCCCGCCGAGATCCACGGCGCTCTCTTCCACCCCCGCCCATCACGCCACGCACCGCACCCGATCTGCCGCGCACGCAACAGACAATCTAGACGCACACCATCCCTCAACCCACCGCACCCCCAAAACGGAAGAACCGCCAGCGGCTCTTCCGGCCCCCAAGTGCGTCGCCCCGGATTTGTCGAGCCGGCGTGGCTGTCTGACGACGTGGCCAGTCCACGACTGGCATCCCCGTTGCCTCGGACACGGCCCCGTACCGGAGACTCGTTCCCGCGTGAGCCGCCTACACGTCGGCCCAGCAACAACCAGCATCCCGTACGGAACCGAGCTCAGCACGTAACTTCAACCGATCTCGGTGGTTATTTCAACCGATCTCGGCGAGTCCGCGCGGTCCACAAAAATGACACCGCTGTCACAGTTCGCGATCGTCATTCCATCGCCGCCGTCGTTCGCGCCCGGCATCATGGTGGTGACTTGGCGCACAGCTGCGCCAACACTTCCCGAAAGGCATTCCCATGCGTACTTTCTCGCGGTACGGCACCGCGCTGCTAGCAGCCGTCATGGCCGGCGGACTCGCCCTGTCCGGCTGTGCCGGCTCCACCGACTCCGATTCCTCCGCCGCCGGCTCCGACGAGGGCCCGATCACCGTCGCCTGCGGCGCGATGGAGGATCTGTGCCAGGCCTGGACCGACAAGTTCACCGAGCAGACCGGCATCAAGGCCACCTACGTGCGCCTGTCCTCGGGCGAGACCGTCGCCCGCCTGGCCTCCGCCAAGGACAACCCCGAGTTCGACGTCTGGCACGGCGGCCCCGTGGACGGCTACGGCGAGGCCGTCAACCAGGGCCTGATCGAGGCCTACACCTCCCCCGAGGCCGCCAAGATTCCCGACGAGTACAAGGACCCCGACGGCAACTGGACCGGCGTCTACATCGGCGCGCTCGGCTTCTGCTCCAACCAGACCCAGCTGGACAAGCTGGGCGTGGACGTCCCCGACTCCTGGGACGACCTGCTCGACCCGGCCCTGAAGGGTCAGGTCTCCGTGGCCCACCCCTCCACCTCCGGGACGGCCTTCACCACCCTGTGGACCCAGGTCACGCGCCTGGGCGGCGAGGACGCCGGCATGGAGTACATGGCGCAGCTGCACAACAACGTGCTGCAGTACTCTAAGTCCGGCACCGCCCCCGGCCAGATCGCCGGGCGCGGTGAGGCCGCCGTCGGCCTGGTCTTCTCCCACGACTGCGTGAAGTACCAGGAGGAGGGCATGACGGACCTGGTCGTCTCCTTCCCCGAGGAGGGCACCGGCTACGAGGTCGGCGGCGTCGCCCTGGTGGCCGGGTCCAGCCACAAGGCGGCGGCCCAGGCCTACATCGACTTCGCCATCTCCGCCGAGGGGCAGAACGTCGGCCAGACCGTGGGCTCCTACCAGGTGCTGACCAACCCCGACGCCGACACCAGCGACAAGATGGCGAACCTGGACGACATCAACCTGATCGACTACGACTTCGCGGCGGCAGCCGCCGCGAAGCCCGACCTGACCGCCCGCTTCGACGAGGAGATCGCCGCCGAGCCCAAGGAGTAAGCCCGGCACCCGGTCGTCGGCCGGTGCGGACACCAGCGTGGTAGCCCGCACCGGCCACACCGCCCCATGCGTCCGCCTCAACCGGGACGGCCGCCATCGACCACTCCCCGCCAGACCCAGCCGAGGACCACCCATGACCTCAAGCGCGCCCCCTTTGACCGCCGCCTCCCTCACCCAGACACCTCCCGCCAAGAGCTCCGCCCGCGGCCGCACCCGGGTCAAGCAGGACCCGGTGACGACGACGATCCTCGTCGTCGTCCTCCTGGTCCTCGTCTTCCTGGTACTGCTGCCGCTGGGCCGCGTCCTGGGCGAGGCGCTGTCCGCGGACGGGCTGGCCGTGCTCAGCAAGCTCGCCTCCTCCCGCACCAACCGGGCCACAGTCCTGAACACGCTCGTGCTGGGCACGGTGGTGGGGACCGTCGGCACCCTGGTGGGCTTCCTGCTGGCCTACGTGCAGGTGCGGGTGGCCTTCCGCGGCAAGCGCCTGTTCCACCTGATCTGCCTGCTGCCGGTGGTCTCCCCGCCCTTCGCGGTGGCGACGGCGTCGATCACCCTGTTCGGGCGCAACGGCATCATCTCCACCCAGCTACTGGGGCAGGAGTGGAACATCTACGGCCTGCCGGGGCTGACCCTGGTGCTGTCGCTGTCATTCTTCCCGGTCGCCTACATGAACCTGGTGGGCATGCTGCGCAGCCTCGACCCGTCCATGGAGGAGGCGGCCGCATCCCTGGGCGCCTCCAAGTTCACGGTGTTCCGCACGGTGACGCTGCCGATGGTGGTGCCGGGCCTGGGCGCCTCCTTCCTGCTGCTGTTCACCGAGGCCATCGCCGACCTGGCGAACCCGCTGGTGATCGGCGGGGACTACACGGTGCTGGCCTCGCGCGCCTACATCGCCATCAACGGCGAGTACAACACCGCGGCGGGCGCCGCCTACTCCCTGGTGCTGCTGGTGCCCTCCCTGCTGGTGTTCCTGCTGCAGCGGTACTGGTCGGGCCGGTCCTCCACGGTGACGGTGACGGGCAAACCGACCGGCTCCTTCGAGCTGCTGCGCGCCAACGTGGCCCGCATCCCGCTGCTGGCCGTCTCCGTGGCGGTGCTGGCGCTGGTGGTGACGGTGTACGCGGCCGTGGTGGTGGGTGCCTTCGTGGAGATCCTCGGCGTGAACAACTCCTTCACGCTGCGGCACTTCGAGTACCTGCTGTCCGGCATCGGCAACGAGTCCATGATCGACACCACGATCCTGGCCCTGATCGCCACCCCGATCGCGGGCATTCTGGGCATGCTCGTGGCCTGGCTGGTGGTGGTGCGGATGCGCCGCGGCGCCGCCCTGATCGACTTCCTGGGCATGCTGGGACTGGCCGTGCCGGGCACGGTCATCGGTATCGGCTACCTGGTGACCTTCAACCGGCCGGTGGCCCTGTTCGGCGTCAACATCATCGCCCCGCTCGCCGGCGGCGGCGCCATCGCGGGCGGCGCCATGGCCATCGTCATGGTGTACGTGGCGCGCTCCATGCCCGCCGGGCAGCGCTCCGGCATCGCCTCCCTGCAGCAGATCGACAAGGCCATCGACGAGGCCTCGACCTCGCTGGGCGCCTCGGGCGCACAGACCTTCCTGCGGGTCACGCTGCCGCTGATCCGGCCGGCGTTCCTGACCGGTCTGGTCTACGCCTTCGCCCGCTCCATGACGACGCTGTCCCCAATCATCTTCATCACCACCCCGCACACCAAGATCATGACCTCGCAGATCCTGGCGGAGGTGGACGCGGGCCGCTTCGGCAACGCCTTCGCCTTCTGCACCATCCTGATCCTGATCGTCATGACCGTGATCGGCGGCCTGAACCTGCTCATACGCGGCACCGGCGCGGGACGCGAGCCGCGCTGAGCGGCCCCCGCCGGGCCGCGCGGCGTCGTCGGCCCCGAACTCACCCACCCAGCCACCCACGCCCCGGCCAGCGGGGCGAGAGCCAAGGAGGCTCCCACATGACCACTTCCGCCACCTCCACGTCGACCGACCGCTCCGAGCGCTCAGCCACCGAGAAGGACGCCCCCACCGGGCACCTCGAGCTGCGCGACGTCGTCAAGGTGTTCTCGGGCCGCGGCAAGGACGTGTACGCCGTGCACGGGGTGAGCCTCGACGTCGCCCCCGGCGAGTTCATCACCTTCCTGGGCCCCTCCGGCTGCGGCAAGACCACCACCCTGCGCATGATCGCCGGCTTCGAGAACGCCACCGAGGGGCAGGTGATCCTCGACGGGCAGAACATGGTCTCGCTGCCACCCAACCGGCGCCCCATGTCCATGGTGTTCCAGTCCTACGCCCTGTTCCCGCACCTGTCCGTGCGCGACAACGTCGGCTACGGCCTGAAGCTGCGGCGCGTGCCCGCGGAGGAGATGCGCGAGCAGGTGGACGTGGCACTGACGTCCATGAACCTGACCTCGCTGGCGGACCGCGCCCCCAATGAGCTCTCGGGCGGCCAGCAGCAGCGCGTGGCACTGGCGCGCGCCATGGTGGTGCAGCCCAAGGTACTGCTGTTCGACGAGCCGCTGTCCAACCTGGACGCGAAGCTGCGCGTGCGCATGCGCCTGGAGATCCGCCGTCTGCAGCAGCGCATGGGCATCACCTCGATCTACGTCACCCACGACCAGTCCGAGGCGATGACCATGTCCGACCGGATCGTGGTGATGAACGCGGGGCGGATCGAGCAGGTGGCCACGCCGGAGGAGATCTACCGGCGGCCCGCCTCCACCTTCGTGGCGGACTTCATCGGCCGGGCGAACTTCCTGCAAGCGACGGCGCAGAACGTATCCGCGGGCAATTGCGGCGTGCAGGTGCTGGGACGCGGCATCGAGGCCGCCTGCCATGCGGACGTGCGCGATGGGGACGCCGTCACCGTGGTGGTGCGCCCGGAGTCGGTGCACCTGGAGCCTTACGACGCTGCCGGAAAGGCCGCCGACGCGGGCGAGCTCGTGGGCGACATGGGCCGCGTGCTGTCGGCCGTCTTCTACGGCGACCACGTGGAGTACGAGGTCGAGACGCAGGTCGGCACCATCGTCTGCCTGGAGTCCGACCCGGACGTCAGCGCCGTGCACGCCGAGGGCGACGCCGTGCGCGTCAGCTTCGCCCCCTCCCGCGCCTGGGTGCTGCCCGACGACGGCGAGTGAGTCGTTGGCCCTCGCCGCCCCGGTCACGCACTGCAAGCGCCCGTCACCATCCCGTAATCTACGGGTGTGGCAATCGCACTGAAGGATAGAAAAGACCGCACCGATCCCATCACGCTCGAATACCTGTACGCAGCGCTGCGCATCGCCTTGCTGTGCGCAGGCCTGGCCTGCATGGTCGGCTCCGCGATCAGTCCGTGGTACCTGTGCTTTTACAGCCGCGAGGCGGAGGCCTTCACTCTTTTGGGGATGCTTGAAGCATCGAAGCAATTCGAGGGAGTTAGTTCATATGCTGTCATTGGAGCTCTGATGGCCGCAGTACTCTGGCTGTGCGCGGCCATGCGCGTAGGCGCAAAGAATGAGCAGGTAGACAGCGGTATGGCCGCACTGACAGCACTTACCGCACTGGTATTGTTCGCGTGCCACGGCTCCGTCAGCGACGCCGTCGGTAATGCCGAGGCCGGACCGGGCCTGCCGCTGATGCTCCTCTCGGTGGCTTTCAGCGGGACTTGCGCCGTGAAGCTGCGCCGCTAGCGCTCAGCCGCGCCGCTCCTGCGCGGCCGCATACAGGGCGTCCGGGTCGGCGAGCCCGTGCGGAAAGGGCGTGTCCGGGACGATGGCGCCGTCGGCGTCGAGGTCGAAGTACACGCAACTGCCGGTGGAATCCGGGTCGTCCGTCGTGTTGGCGAGCCACTTAGAAGCGCAGATGCCGACCAGCTCCAGCCCGGGCGTTCCCTCTACCGCAGCCAGCACCGCCGCCGCCTGCTCCTCGACCGTCGGCCCGCCCGGTTGGTCCTCCAGCCACCGTGCGGTCAGACTGACAACTGAATCGGCGGGCCGAACGCTTGCGGTATCGCCCTGGGAGTCCAGCCAAACCGAGCCTTCGTCATTCGCCGGAAGCGCCTCCATGACGGGACCCAGGACCTCTGTGGGCACGGTCTTATCCGAGTCGGCCCTGACCTCCACCTGCCAGCCGCGCACGCGTACATTATCCGTGGCCGTCGCCCTTGTTCCGGCGTCGGCGGGGGCGCGCGCAACCAGGCCCGTCGGGACCGCGTCGGCGTCGGCGCGCGTGACCCGCAGGGAGTCGGGGCGGGCGACGATCTCCTCCACGCCCGGGCCCGCCAAGTCGTAGGCGTACTCCAGCGGGGCGCAGTGGGGCGCCTCCCAGTCGCGTCCCGCATACGATCGCGGCCAAAGCAACTGGTCCTCGTAGACGATGCTGGTTCCGCTCCTGGTCAGGCGCAGGCTGAGATCGCGGCGGATGTCGTCACCGGCCTCGGGCTCGAATAATCCGTTGAGCTGATCCGCCAGTTCACAGACCTCGGCGGCGGTGGTATCGGGCCGGATCTCCGCCTCCACCACGAGGCGCTCCGGCAGCAGCTCAGGCCACTCCGGATAGAGCTGCGTCGTCGCCGTCAGTACGGCGTCCTGGCCGTCGGCCCAGGACTCCACCTGCCGGCTCAGCCGACTCAGCGGCGAGTTATACGAGATCACCGCCAGGGTCACCGCCGTCACCACCACCAGGCAGCAGATGACGGCCGCCCACAGGCCCCGACCGCCGGGCAGGCGCCACGCGCGCCCCCGTGGCCGGGAACCGGCGGCGGACGCGGCGGGCTCGCTCATCTCATTCCCCACCTGGGATGCCGCACCAGTATCCGCAGAGGCCGGAGAGAACCCAGTTCTTAGAAATCCCAGTCCTCGTCCTGGGTGGCCTCGGCGGTGCCGATGACGTAGGAGGAGCCGGACCCGGAGAAGAAGTCGTGGTTCTCGTCCGCGTTGGGCGAGAGCGAGGCGAGGATCGCCGGGTTGACGTCGGTGGTGTCGGCCGGGAACAGCGCCTCATAGCCGAGGTTCATCAGGGCCTTGTTGGCGTTGTAGCGCAGGAACTTCTTGACGTCCTCGGTCAGGCCGAGCTCGTCGTAGAGGTCCTCGGTGTACTGCTCCTCGTTGTCGTACAGCTCCATGAGCAGCTCGAAGGTGTAGTCCTTCAGCTCGGCCTGGCGCTCGGGGGAGGACTCGCGCACCGCCAGCTGGTACTTGTAGCCGATGTAGTAGCCGTGCACGGCCTCGTCGCGGATGATCAGGCGGATCAGGTCGGCGGTGTTGGTGAGCTTGGCGTGCGCCGACCAGTACATGGGGGCGTAGAAGCCGGAGTAGAACAGGAAGGACTCCAGCATGGTGGAGGCGACCTTGCGCTTCTCGGGGTCGTCGCCGCGGTAGTAGTCGAGGATGATGCGGGCCTTGCGCTGCAGGTTCTCGTTCTCCTCGCTCCAGCGGAAGGCCTCGTCGATCTCGGTGGTGGAGATCAGGGTGGAGAAGATCGAGGAGTAGGAGCGGGCGTGCACCGACTCCATGAAGGCGATGTTGGTCAGCACCGCCTCCTCGTGCGGGGTGCGGGCGTCCGGGATCAGCGAGACCGCGCCGACGGTCCCCTGGATGGTGTCCAGCAGGGTCAGCCCGGTGAACACGCGCGTGGTCATGTTCTGCTCGGCCTGGTTCAGCGTGGCCCAGGACTGGACGTCATTGGACAGCGGCACCTTCTCCGGGAGCCAGAAGTTGCCGGTGAGGCGGTCCCAGACCTCCAGGTCCTTGTCGTCGACGAGCCGGTTCCAGTTGATGGCCTGGACGCGGTCGATGAGCTTGATGGGCTCAGGCATGGGGTCCTCCCGGGTGTGCTCAGTTGAGGCCCCTCATGCTACCGACGACGACGTCGCCCTCCCGGCCGCGCCGACGTGAGATGCCCCGCGGCCGGGGCCGACGCATGCACGTAATGCGCGAGGCTTCCCGCAGACCCGGACTGCTGATGCCTTAGCCTGGTGCCCTTCCGGCATGCAACGAATGGAACTGTTGATGATCGAGTCCTACCCGGTACTGTCCCTCGTCCCGCCACTTCTGGCGATTGCGCTGGTCATTGGGACGAAGAAGGTCATCTCGTCCCTGGCTGTGGGCATTGTTGCCGCCGCTTTCCTGGTTGCCGATGGCGGCATCCTCAGCACCCTGGCCAAGGTCTGGGAGGCCTTCTCCCAGATCTTCTGGTCGGAGGGAGCACCCAACTCCTACTACATCCTCATCCTGGTCTTTCTCCTGACGCTCGGCGTCATCACCTCCCTGGTGCTGATGTCCGGCGGCACCCAGGCCTTCGCCGAGTGGGCGATGACGCGGGTCCGCACCCGCCGCGGCGCCCAGGTGCTCGCGGCGGCGCTGGGAACCGCGATCTTCGTGGACGACTACTTCAACGCCCTGGCCGTCGGGCAGGTCGCCCGCCCTGTCTCCGACCGGCAGCGGGTGTCGCGGGCCAAGCTCGCCTACCTGATCGACTCCTCCTCCGCACCCGTGGCCGTGCTCGCCCCCTTCTCGAGCTGGGGCGCGTCAATCATCGGCATCATGGGGCCGATCGTCGCGGCCGTCGGCATCCAGGTCTCTGACGCCGGCGCCTTCATCCGCTCCGCAGGGATGAACTACTACGCCATCGCCGCCCTGACCCTGCTGTGGATCACCGTCGTCCTGGAGATCGACTTCGGCCCGATGCGCCGCGAGGAGAGCCGCGCCTTCTCCACCGGTGGCCTGTACGACCCCGACGAGCAGATCCCCGGCCAGCTCACCGATTCCCTGCCGCGGCACGAGCCGGGGGCGATGCGCGCCCTCATCGTGCCCTTCGTCGTACTGGTTGCCGGCGTGGTCGGCGGCATCTTTCTGACGGGCCACCGAGCCTCCGGCTCCTGGTCCATTCTCGAAGTCCTCGCCAGCACCGACGTCGCCCTATCCCTCAATATCGGCGGGATCCTCGGGCTCGCAACCGCCGCCTTCTACTACTTCCACTTCACGCACGAGGACCCGGTGTTCGAGGCGAAGACCGCCGCCAGGGGCGTCGTCGAGGGCGCCCGCTCGATGCTTCCGGCCATCAAGATCCTCCTGTGCGCCTGGATGCTCGGCTCGCTGATCGCCGAACTCGGTACGGGGGCCTACCTGGGCTCACTCGTCGAGTCGACCGCGGTGTCGGCACGGTGGCTCATCCCGATGCTCTTCGTCGTCGCGGGGGCGATGGCCTTCGCCACCGGCACCTCGTGGGGCTCCTTCGGCATTCTCCTGCCGATCGCGGGGGAGATCATGGGCGCGGTCGCCGGGGGCGCCGAATTGCTGATCCCCGCGTTCGGGGCAGTGCTCGCGGGCGCCGTGTGGGGCGATCACTGCTCCCCGATCTCTGATACGACGATCCTGTCGAGCACGGGCGCGGGCTGCAACCACATCACCCACGTCAACACGCAGCTCCCCTATGCGGGCGCCAGCGCGGGCGCGGCGCTGCTCGGGTATGTGGTGTTCTCGGCGACGGGTTCAGGGGTGCTCGGAGTTGTTGTCGCCGTCGCCGCACTGGTGGGCTTCGCCCTCGCCGTCCGCGTGTGGCTGCCGGTAATCGGCCCGGCGAGCGACGCCTCGTCCGCGCCCGCGGCCGGCGACGGGCATGAAGAGGTGCCGTCCTCGGCCTGAGGGCCCACCAGATCGGGCTCCACGGCGGCCTTGATGTCGAATCACGACCTTGGGATGCGTTTTACGACCCCGGGGTGGTCGTGAAACGCACCCCAAGGTCGTAAACCGTCAACCGCCGCCAGGTGCTTGTCGGTCTACCTGCCCGCCCCCACACCTGAACCGATGACGACAGCCACTCGCCACACCTCCAAATCGGAGGAGTCCATTGACTCAGCGGTACAGCGGGAGGGAGCCGGTCAGCGAGGTGACCTGCGCACGCGGGCCGATGAGCGCCACGGCGAGGTAGTCCAGGTCCGCGGAGGCTACGGCCGCGAGCGCGCGGGTGTACTTGTCATAGGTGTGCGCCCCGGCCGCCGTCTTAGTGAAGCCGATGATCTCGATGGGCGGTTGCGCCTGCGCGAGTTCGGCCAGGTGCTCCGCGGGGGCGACCAGTACCGGAACGGGGGTGTCGGAGATGCCGGCGTGCAGGCGGCCGTCGGCGTCGGGCACGTCGGGGCCGATGAGGTCCTGATGGCGGGCGCCGATGGTGAGCGCCAGCAGCGCGCTGGCGTTCGCTGCCCTGGCGGCGGTGGTGCCCTCGGCGATGACAATGACGATCTTGCGTTTGGTCGCGTTCTGCTGGCTCACGGCGGGTCTCCTTAGAGGGATTGATGAATATCGGCTGGCGGACGGGTTTGATCCGGTCCGCGGAACGGGCGGGTGAAGCGGGAGACCAAGTTGGCCTCCGGTGAACGCCAGGGCGGGCTCGACCCATGCAGGGCATAGTAGTCACCCATTAGGTGACTATGCGAATAGATTGCTGGGTGACTAGGCTTCGGCGGGGTGCTCCGGGGCACTCGATGCCACCCGAGCATTTCGGGCGCGTCGTGCACCGATGGACGCCGACGCCGATGCATCGCGGTCAAACGCCACCACACGGTCACGGCGTCTCCCCTGCCCCTGTACGCAGTTGCGAATTGGAGGATGCGGATCATGGCTTCAGTAGCGGAGCAGTTGCAGGCACTGGGGATGACCGATTGGGAGTCCCGCGCCTACCTGGCGCTGTTGGAGGAGGCGCCGGCAACCGGCTACGCCATCGCCAAGCGGGCCGGTATTGCTCGCTCCAAGATCTACGAGGTGCTCGCCTCTCTGGCCGCCGACGACTACGTCCAGCTCTCGCGCGGCGAGCCGCAGCTGTACGCACCCCTGCCCCCGCGCGAACTCATCTCTCGTCTGCGCTCCCGCTTCAACGACAATCTTGATGCCGCTGAGGCCTCACTGTCCGCCTTCGCGGCCGATGCCGTCCACGATGGCGCCATCTGGGACCTTCAGGGACGTGCCGCCATTATTGAGCGGGCCAACCGACTCATCGCCGCCGCGCAGCACCGCATCCTCGCCGAGCTGTGGGCACAGGACGTACCCGCCCTGGAAGACAGCCTGCGTCGGGCCGCGGACCGCGACGTGGAGATCATCATCGTCGGTTATGGCGAGATCGAGCTCGACTGTGCAACCGTCCACCCCCACCCCGCCACGGACACCGTCACCGCCGGGCTGGGCGGCAGGTGGGTGGTCGTCTCGATCGACGACCGCGAACTCGTGGCCGGGAACGTCTCCGCCGGAGCGCACTCGCGCGCCGCCTGGACCAGCCACCCCGGCCTGGTGGTGCCCGTGACCGAGCTCGTGCGGCACGACCTGTACAAGTTGGAGATGCTGGCCCGCCACGGGGACATCCTGGAACGCAGTTTCGGCCCCAGCCTCCAGAAACTGAGGGACAAGTACGCACCCCTCAACTGATCAAGCACCGGGGCGCCAAGCGCTTGCCACCCGGGCCGACTCTGCCAGCGAGAGCGTTGCACGCAACGGCTCAGCACCTGGGAGGAAGAACCGCAGAATCATGCGGAAAACAATCGCCGGCACAAACACGTGGCCTCGCTCCAGTGTGCAGCGAGGTCCTCGTTGCACACTGGAGCCTACTCACGGTTATCCAGCCGAACACAGGAACAGCGAGATTCCAGCGAAAACTCGCCCTCCCACGGAATCGTCGCGGCGCCGTTGCGTGCAACACCGCTTCAATGCGCCACCTAGAGAGGTCCGAGTCCCGCCTGAAGAGGCGAGCCGCCCCGCTCCCGCGCCCGCCACGGTTCCCAGTTCCACCCAGTTCACCAGACGGAGCCTCACCATCCGCGACGCTGCAGCCCCCGCGAGTTCGTCGAGGCGCAGGCACCGCCGCCCTATGCCCTAATCTCAGCCCATGACCGAGACTCCCTCCGACATCCCGTCCGCGACGCCCACTGCGGCCCAGCCCGTCGGCGGCTCCGTCCGCCGTCCTACCCCCGTCGATGCCGTTGCCGAGCGCTACGTGGAGAGCCTTGCGGACCTGTCCCCCGAGTTCGCCGTGTCGGTGGGTCTGCCCGGCCGCCGCGGCGAATTGGACGGCTACTCCCCCGAGGCGCTCGACGCACTGACCGACCTGGACCGGCGCACGCTCGCCGAACTGGAGCAGGTCGCCCCGGTCGACGCGGTCGACCGCGTCACCGTGGCCGCCATGCGCGAGCGGCTGGGCGTCGCCATAGAGGCGGCCGACGCCGGTGAGGCGCTGCGCCGCCTGGACAACATCGACTCTCCCATCCAGAACCTGCGCGACCTGTTCGACAACCTTCCCACCGCCACCGAGGCCGACTGGGCGGACTTCGCCGCCTGCCTGCGCGACGTGCCCCGCGCCCTGGAGGAGTACGGCGACTCGCTGCGCCTGGCCGCGAGCCGCGGCGACGTGGCCGCCCGCCGTCAGGTGGAGGCCTGCATCGGCCAGGCCCGCACCCAGGCGGCGGAGTCCTCCAGCTCCTACACGGCGCTCATCGACGCCGCCACCACCGTAGGCGGCACCCCCCTGCCCGAGTCGCTGCAGGCGGAGCTGCGCGACGCCTCGGCGCAGGCCCGCGCCGCCTACGGCCGCATCGCCGGCTTCCTGGGCGAACAGATCGCACCGCTCGCCAGCGAGGTGGACGGCGTGGGTCGCGAGCGCTACGCCCGCTTCAGCCGCGAGTTCCTGGGCGCCGTGGTCGACCTGGATGAGACCTACGAGTGGGGCCGCGAGCGCCTGGCCGCCATCGACGCCGAGCAGCGGGAGATTGCCGCGCGGCTGTACGGCGCGGGCGTGGGCGTGCGCGAGGCGATGGACCGGCTCAATGCCGATCCGGCGCGCACCATCCACGGCACCGCCGCCCTGCAGGCATGGATGCAGCGCACCGCGGATGATGCCATCGCCGCCCTGGACGGCACCCACTTCGACATCCCCGCCCCGCTGCGCACCCTGGAGTGCCGCATCGCGCCGTCGGCCACCGGCGGCATCTACTACACGGGTCCGAGTGACGACTTCACCCGGCCGGGCCGCATGTGGTGGTCCGTGCCGGAGGGAACCGACACCTTCGCCGCCTGGCAGGAGCGCACCACCGTCTTCCACGAGGGCGTGCCCGGCCACCACCTCCAGGTCGGCATGCAGACCTATGTGCGCGACGAGCTCAACGCCTGGCGCCGCCTGGCCTGCTGGGTCAGCGGTCACGGCGAGGGCTGGGCCCTGTACGCCGAACAACTGATGGCGGACCTCGGCTTCCAGGACGACCCGGGCGACCGCATGGGCGTGCTCGACTCCCAGCGGCTGCGGGCCGCCCGCGTGGCGCTGGACATCGGCGTGCACCTGGGCAAGCGGCGCCCGCCGGAGCTGGCCGAGCTGCCCGGCGTCGGCGACGGCGTCTGGGACGCCGACTCGGCCTGGGCCTTCCTGCGCCACAACGTGGCGATGACCGAGTCCTTCCTACGTTTCGAGCTGGACCGCTACCTGGGCTTTCCGGGGCAGGCGCCCTCCTACGCGGTCGGCCAGCGGCTGTGGGAGGCGACCCGCGACGAGGCACTGGTCCGCGGTGAGTCCCTGAAGGACTTCCACATGCGGGCGCTGCGGCTGGGCAGCGTGGGCCTGGATGTCATGCGCGAGGCGCTGGCCGACTAGGTCGACGC
>NZ_QMIN01000064.1:21672-29793 GCF_003287795.1 Actinomyces sp. Z5 | reverse complement strand
CCCCCCCCCCCGCCAGGGGCGCGCTGCCATGGCGCGGCCTCGCCCCGGCTCACTCCCCCCAGAATCCGGCCACGTCCACGGCCCCGCCAGCGGCCTCGAAGTCGGCGCGCACGGCGTCGCGCAGGCCGGCGTCGTGCAACCAGTCCAGGGCGACGGCGGCCAGCCCGTATGCGCCGTCGACGGCCGCGGCGTCACCGGTGGGCGAGCCGGCGGCCGCGGCCATCTCGCGGGTGTGCAGGGCGACGTCGTCGCGGTCGGTGACCTTGATCAGCGGGTGGATACCGGGCACACGCAGCGACACGTTGCCGAAGTCGGTGCCCGCCGCGACGGTCTCCGACACCACCCCGGCGGGCAGCGGGTCGCGGCCGCGCTCCCGCTGGGAACGCACCCAGGCCTGCAGCAGCGGGCCGTTGGAGCGCACCGGCATCTCGTTGGTGTTGGGGTCGGTGATGATCTCCACCCCCGTGCCGGTCATGAGCGCCGCCCCGCGCAGCAGGTCCTCCACGCGCCCCACCAGGTCCTTGAGCGTCTCGGGGTACTTGGAGCGGACCATGAGGTTGAGCTCCGCGCGCTCGGGAATCACGTTGGCGACCCGCCCGCCGTCGTCGACGACGGCGTGGACCCGGTCCATGGGCAGGATCTGCTGGCGCAGCAGCCCCAGGCCGGTCAGCGCCAGGGTGGCGGCGTCCAGGGCGTTGCGGCCCATGAAGGGCTGGGAGGAGGCGTGGGAGGGGATGCCGGTGTACACGGCGCTCATGCGGCGCACGCCCAGCCAGGTCTGGTCGGCCAGGTCGTGGGCGTAGGAATGGGTCTGGATGGCGGCGTCGACACCGACGAGCATGCCGCGCTGGGCGAGGATCTCCTTGGCGGTGTCGGACTCCTCGGCCGGGGTGGTCTGCAGGATGACGCGGCCGGGCAGAACGCCGGGGCGACGGCGTGAGAGTTCGGCCAGGGCGAGGAAGGCGCCCACCGAGTTGGCGCACATGACGTTGTGCCCGCAGCCGTGGCCGACGCCGGGCAGGGCGTCGTACTCCGCCAGGATCGCCATGGTCGGGGCGTGGGGGTGACTGCCGCCGGGCGGCCGCGGCGCCTCGGAGTCTCGCTGCTCCCCGTGCGCTGCGGCGTCGGCGCCGATTTCCGCGCGCAAGGCGGTGTCCATGCCGTACACGCCCAGGCTCGGGATGATGCCGTGGGCACGCAGCAGTTCGGCGACGGCGGCGACGGCGTGGTGTTCGGCGTGCCCCACCTCGGGGTGGGCGTGCAGGTCACGCGACAGGGCCACGAGCTCCGGTGCGAGGGAGTCGACGACCTCGCCCAATTCGGCGCGCAACTCGGCCGCGGCACCGACGTCCTCGGGCAGGGCGGGGGCGGGACCGGCCACGGCGGCCCGGGCGGCGGTCTCCTCGGCCATGCGTGTCTGCACGGCGGAGCAGGGCGTGGTGGGCCGACTGAGGTCGCGGACGGGGCGATTCATGGCGCTGATTGTGCCGCGGCCAGGCCGCCCCCGCTACGGCCTTCCGACCGCCAGCCACGACCAACGGGATGCGCTCACGCCCGAGTCAGTGCGGCAACCGTCTCCACAGACCCGGCAAAGTCCCCGACCGGATCGATGACAGTCGCTACGCTCTCCACTGCCCTCAGGTCCTGTTCGTCGGAGACATTCTCCAGGTCGATGAATGCCGCGAAGTCCTTACTAACCTCCGCCTTTTGCGCCACCATCGTCCGATAGGCGAACGCCTGGCCATTCGCCCCTAGACCGTGAGTCGGCAGCACGTCGAAGAGTACCGGCCTGTCGCCCGACAGGGCGTATCCGAACGAGACGCGAACATTCTTGTCATTGACATGCGCCTCAATAGGAACGTTCCTGTCCGGAGCCAAGCCGAGTTCACGGAAGACGTCATCCACCTGCTGACGCATGACCTCCGACGACCTCCGTTTTTTCGCCGCCGTCTGGACCAGCCGGGGGAAGTACTCGTCCGCCAGACGCTCAACGTCGTCACTGTCGAGGATGGTGAGGGCATGTTCCAGGTAGAAGTCCTGTGGCCGACGGCGATGCGCCCGGGCTATGTCCTCCCAGCGTCCGGACCGCGTCTTAGAACGGAAGTAGTCAACCCAGCTGATGTAGACATCCTTGCTGACACCCGGCAACGGTTTGCGCGCCGCGGTGCCGTCCAGGTCGATCCCGAGGAACCGTAGGGCAACACGAGAGCTCGGGTCGTGACCGGTCGTCGCGATGACGCCGACGTTACGCGGCTCGTTGGCGACGCGGTCGGCCAGGTGTTTCACGGTGTACAGCTCAGTCATTCAAAGTCGCCTCCCTCATCGGTGAGCAGGCCCTGCTTGCCAACGGCAGCTCCGGGCCGCCGTCGGACTATAGACCCAATCATGGCACGACGGTCAGACAAGAACTCGATGACAGCCTGACGCTCGGGTGCACGCAGCAGTCCGAGGTTATACAGGTGTCACACGGGCGACTCGATGGCCGACAACGCAAGGCCCGCTCGGATATGGGCGATGGCACGTTCCCTGGCTTCCGACGTCGCAGGCAGCTTCCCCCAGAAGCCCATCGGGTCGTAGTCATAACGACCCTTGGTACTCAGCAGCCCCGTCGCTCTGTTGCCCTTGATGTTGCCGAAAAGAGCCCCGTCATGATCAACGACCCAGGCGTGGCCATCGTTGTCGGCCAGGATGTTCTCCTCGTGACGGTCAGTGTTGTAAATCAGTGCATCAAAAGCCTCCATGAGGGCCCGCGTCTCCTCAGGGATGCTGAGCAACGCGGCCTCCTGCGGAGGCGGGAAGTGGTTTCCCGGCTCTCCGATCTCGGCGACAACCCATGCCGGTTCGCCGGCCGACGGGTCGAACCAGAGGTCACCGAGGGGCGTGGGGATGCCCAGGGCAATCGCGATTCTGTTGGCGATGTACTCGTTGACGACAATGTTGGGGTTGTCTACCGTGTTGTGCTTGACCAAAACCTGCGCCCGTCCCCACTGCGAGTCGTTGGAACCCCCTGGATCATCCTCGTTGACCGGAATGAGGTCGGTGACCGTCATACCGGGGACGCGACTCAACGCCATGCGCACCGCCGCCCTCCCTTCCGGAACCTCATGACCTCGGCAGGGAAGCTCTTTGCCGAGCAACACGCCCTAGCCCGCGTCCGAGTTCCAACCTGTCCAGGAGCCTATCTCTACGCCACCATTTCTCGTAACCAAACGCCGCACTTGTCGCGAGCACAGCACCTGTTGACAGCACCATGCGGCTCCAAAGTGTGCCCGAGACCGCCTCCGACCCCGCAGCCGGTCCAGGGCACCGGCGGCTCCGGCTCCCCAGTGTTCGGGCACCCGCCCGGGCGGCACGGACGCGGACACGCCTCAGACCTCCGGGTGGCGGGCGCGCAGCACGTCCCGGTTCCGCCAGGCGCCGAGCACCGCGCCCGGCCCGGTGAAGGCGTCGAGGTCGGTGCGGTGTGCGAGCCCGGGTATGCGGTCGGGGATGAACTCGCGTCCCCGGCTGACCACCAGTCGCAAGTCGCGCAGGACGCCCAGCCCGGTGCGTGGATCACCGGCGACGGCGATCAGGTCGGCGTCGAAGTCGGGGGCGAGCACGCCGGTCACGCCCGCCAGGCCGATGCCGGCGGCCGCCCGCGAGGTGGCGGCGAGCAGCACCTCCGTCCGGGGCAGACCGACGTACTCCAGCGCCTCCAGGCCACCGACGTAGCCGCGGTTCGGAACACCGGGGATGCCGGCGTCGTGCCCGGCGACGATTCTCACGCCGTGCTCCCACAGCATGCGCGCGGGCGGGGCGAAGACGTCGTCGCGGGCGATCAGCCGGGGCAGTTCGGCGGTGATGGTGCAGTCCACGTAGACGCCGGCGGCGGCGATCTCGTCGGCCAGCCGCGGGTCGGGTTCGGAGCGGGCGGCTGGGCTGATGAAGGAGGCGTGGGCGAGGTAGTCGACGCCGGCGCGCACCGCCCGCTCGATGCCCTGGGTTCCGTGGGCGTGGGCTGCGGTCCACTTGCCCAGGCGGTGGGCGTCGGCGAACATGACGGTGAGTTCCTCCTGGCTGAACTGGGCCATCCAGGGCACCGAGCCGGAGGTGGTGAAGCCGCCGGTGGCCATCGCCTTGATGGTGTCGACGCCCCGCTTGTGGTGGAGCCGCACCTGGTGGCGGATGTCGTCCAGGCCGTCCACTTCACCCCCGGCGTGGTGGGCGTGGCCTGCGGTGACGGTGATCTGTGGCCCGGCGGCGGTGATGCGGGGCCCGCGCAGGTCGCCGTTGTCGATGGCGTCGCGCAGGGCGACGTCCACGTAGTGGCGGGCGCCCAGGCTCTGCGCGCTGGTGACGCCGAGGGACAGCAGCTCCCGGGCCGAGCGGGCGGCGTTCAGCGCGAGCCGAGCGACGTCATGCTCCCCGTAGTCGGGGTACTCCACGTCCGTGCCGGAGGTGGGCAGGTGGGCGTGCGTCTCGATGAGCCCGGGCATGAGGGTGGCGCCGGGCAGGTCGACACGGCGCACCTGCGCGGGCGTGGTCCCGGCCGCTTCGGCCAGCTCACCGAGTCGGGCGGTCAGCTCCGCGGTGGGTCCGACGGCGCGAATACGGGCGCCGTCGATGAAGACGGCGCCGCCGGCGGGGTCGTCCTCACCGATGGCCTCGAGGCTGCCGACGGCGTCGCCGCGGCGTCCGGTCAGTACGCGGTCGGCGGTCAGCAGGGCCGGGCCGGTGCCGTCTAGTCGCTCCCCGCCGTCGGTAGGTGGGGTGATCCAGTCCGTCATGGAGCCTCCTGAGTGCCTGGGTGAATGGGGAGAGACGCAGCAGCGCTTAAAGCCGCGGCGGGACGACCAGCGTCCACCCTTGGGCAACCGTGAGGCCGGCAGCATTAATCCAACTCATGTGCGCCTCTCCGAAGCTTCGTTCCAGGGCGCGCTCCACGACCCGCGGCGACGTTCTACGACCTTCGGGTACGTTCCACGACCACCCCAGGGTCGTGGAATGCACCCCAAGGTCGTGCAAAGCCCGGCCCCGCCCCGATTCCATGGAGCTCGCTCCCAGCAACGCCCCCATGTTCACCGCTAGCATCGCGCGTATGAGCGATTCGGAGGTCGGGGCGGCTCACCGCTTACTCGCCGGACTCGGCATCAGCGACGCCGCCGAGTCCCTGTACCTATCGCTGCTGGACGGCGAACTCCGCGCCGCAGACTCCGAGGACCCCGCTCTCTCAGAGCTCATTGAAGCGGACCTGGCCGCCGTAGCCGACGGGGTGGTGAACCCGCGCTCAGCTGCCCGCGCATTACGCGACCTAGAGCAGCGATACCGGGAGGACGCCCGCCGCGCCGAGACCGCCGCCCTGGAATTGGACCTGCTCGAGCAGGGTGGTCGGCACGCGGTGGAAACAACCCGGTCCCCGCAACGGGCCATCGCCATGTTCAACCAGCTCTTCGCCACCGCCCGCGGCGAGTTCCGGGGGATGGATCGCTCACCGTACCTGACCTCCGCGGGACAGCAGGCGAGCATGCAGCCGGAGTCGCTACGCCGCGGCGTACGACACCGTGCGCTGTACGAAATGGCCTCCCTACACGATCCGAGTTACTTCAAAGTCGTTGCAAAATCCATCCACCAGGGCGAGGAGGCCCGCTTCGTCGACAAACTCCCCTTCCGCATGCTCCTCGCCGACGAGACGACGGCGCTCATTCTGCGTCAGGGGTCCGGCAACGAAATCGTTACCACCCGCATCACTGAACCTGAGCTGGTCGAGACCTTCGGCGACCTGTTCGAGCACCTGTGGCAGAGGGGCGTTCCAATGCCGCGCGTATCAGCCATCGAAAGCGCGCTGCTGCAGGATCGTGAGTTGGTGTGGATGCTGGCTTCTGGCATGACAGATGAGGCGATCGCCCGTCAACTCGGGGTAAGCATGCGGACGGTGGCCCGACGGGTCGCCGAGCTGAATCACCTACTGGGAGCACAGAGCCGTTTCCAGCTGGGCATGCAGGCGGTGCGGCTGGGCTGGCTGCCGCAGGCGGACGACACGCCCGGCACGACACCGTCCGCGTGACACGCCTATGCCATGGCAGGCTCTCGCCATCGCCTACTAGCAAGCGCATTACTAAATTCGTGTTTCGATGAGTCCCGTATTCCATACCAGATCCCCCGATTCATCGAAGGGAAACACAATGAAGGCGTTACGCTCACTCGCCTGCGCCGCGGCCCTGGTGCTAGCTCTAGCTGTTCCGGGGTCCGCCGCCCTAGCCGATGTCAGCGACGACCCCTCCCAGCCTAAAGCCGCAGCCGCGGAAACCTGCGCCGGCTCCGTCACCTCCGTCGCCTGGCGGGACGGCACCCACGTAACCAACGGAACCTACGTCTCCGACGCCTCCGGCCTGGTGCGCGCCGACCTGACGTGGACCGCACCCGCCACCGCAAGCTCCGGGGACAGCTTCACGCTGACCCTGCCGGCCGAGTTGGAGAACCGCGGCCCCAGCAGCTTCGACCTGACGGCACCGGACGGCGTCGTCGTCGGACGCGCCACGTGGTCTGGCAAGACGCTCAACTTCGTCCTGTCCGAGTATGCCGACACCTACGGCGACATCACCGGCTCGGCCTGGGTGACCTTGGGCTGGGACCGCTCCCAGGTCGATGAGGCTGGCGGCGACTACACGCTGACCTTCACCTCCTGTGGTCAGAGCTTCCAGTTGCCCGGAACCTATGTGGGCCCCGGCCCTTCCGGTGTCGACCAGTCCAGCGGCAAGACCGGCGTGTACGACGCCGACATGAGCAGCTCTCGCTGGAGCATTTACGTCGGCACCACCGCGCAGGACGTTTACGAACCGCTGGTCGTTGAGGACGTCGGCGGTGAAGGGCTCACCATGACCTGCGACGGCGCGAAGATCTACGACCGCACGCCCTACCCGCACACGGAGGTCGTCTACGACAACGAGATCGACTCCAACCGCTGGTCCTGCACGGAGACCGCCGGCGGCGGCGTGCGCATCGTCTTCAGCCCCATGGCCGACGGGCGCTACCAGCCCGCTCACGAATCGCTCCAGATCGACCTGCGTGCCGCTGTCGGCCCGGAGGTCGCCGACCTGGACGAGCTGGTCAACACCGCCACGATCTCGGTGGCAGAGGATGGCGAGCCGGCCACGGTGGTTGGGCGCGTCGAGTTGCCCAACAGCGGCGGGACCGGATCCGGCCACCGGGCATCCTTCACGATCGAGAAGGTCACGACCGGAACCGCGGCGCCGGCCGACGCCTCCTACCAGTTCTCCTACAAGTGCCTGTCCGCCGATTTCATTGACATGCCGGCGATTCAGGCGGGGCAGACCACGACGACGGTGACGACCAAGTCCTCCGCCACCTGCCAGATCGTCGAGAAGAACCTGCCCGAGGACGTGAGCGTCTCTTACGAGGTGGACGGGGCGACGGCGACGCCGATCGAGAACGGGGTGTCGCTAACATTCCCCATCGATGCGGCCGCGACGGTGAAGATCGTGGCGACCAACGCCTTCCCGGATGAGCCGATCGTCGAGCCGACCACTGAGCCCACCGTGGAACCGACCACCGAGCCCACGGTCGAACCCACCACCGAACCCACCGTGGAGCCGACAACCGAACCCACTGTGGAACCCACCACCGAACCCACTGTGGAACCGACCACCGAACCCACGGTCGAACCCACCGTGGAACCGACCACCGAGCCGACCACCGAGCCCACGGTCGAACCGACCACCGAGCCCACGGTCGAACCCACCACCGAGCCCACGGTCGAACCCACCGTGGAACCGACCACCGAGCCGACCACCGAACCCACGGTGGAACCCACCACCGAGCCCACGGTCGAACCGACCACCGAACCCACCGTGGAGCCGTCCAGCGAACCCACGGTCGAACCGACCACCGAACCCAGCGCCGGAACCACGCCCGGAGTGACGGCACCCTCACCCGGCCAGCCGTCCACCCCGGCCGCGAAGACGACCCCGCGTGCGAAGCTCGCCAAGACCGGCGCAGGGACCACGTCGCTTGCAATGGTCGCCGCGGTTCTCCTGTTCGCTGGAATCTCAGCCACGGTTGCGCGCAGGCGAGCCTGACCCGACAATCACACCCACGCAATCGACCTCGGCAGTCCTATAC
>NZ_QMIN01000064.1:0-21403 GCF_003287795.1 Actinomyces sp. Z5 | reverse complement strand
CGGGCTCGGCTCCATTCGAAGCCGAGCCCGCCACGCATATATGCGCTTGAGCGACTTCTGCGCACCTGGACCAACCGGTACCTGCCTCATCCGCGCGAAAATGCTCAGGTGGAACGCCTACACCGCGGCGTCCGGCGCCGCCGTATCCGATAATCGCTCCATGCCCACCTCGCCGATCATGCACACCGGCCCCGCCGAGCAACTGCTCACCGACCTCGTGGAACGTCTGGCCGCTCGCCTACACGGCGCCACGGCCGGGAGCGCAGCCGACCACCCCGGCCGCCTCGACGGCGTCGACGACGGCGCCACGGCCCGCGACGGCGACGGCGACGGCCGCGTCGTCGTCGGGCTGACCGGGGCGCCCGGGTCGGGCAAGTCCACGCTCATGGCAGCCCTGGAGGAGCGACTACGGGAGCGTGGCCTGCTCGCGGGCATCGTGCCCATGGACGGGTTTCACATGTCCAACGCGGTCCTGGATGCGCTCGATCGCCACGGCCGCAAGGGCGCCCCGGACACCTTCGACGTCGCCGGCTACCTGTCGGTCCTCGACCGGGTGCGCGCGCCCGCCTGTGCGGACGTGTTGGCTCCGGTGTACCGGCGGGACCTGCACGAGCCGGTGGCGGCGGGCACGCTGGTACACGGGCCGGGCGTCGTGCTCACCGAGGGCAACTACCTGGCACTGGACTCCGGCGGCTGGGAGGACATCCGTGCCCGGATCGACCTGCTCGTTCTCATCGACGTTCCCGAGGCGGAACTGGTGCGTCGCCTGGTGGCCCGACACCAGAGCTTCGGCCGCAGTGCCGCCGACGCCGCGCACTGGGTCCGCACCGTGGACGTGCCCAACGCCCGCCTGGTGACGGCCTGCGCGCACCGCTGCGATGAGATCTGGCGACTGGAGCCCGCCGCAGCGGTGGACGCCTGAGCCGGCGCGGCCGCACCTCAGCCATTCCCCAGACGCTCCCCCGTATGCGGTCGGCGCCTTGCCGCCCACTTGTGCGCCCGCATCGAGTCCACCCCCATCCGGGGTCAATAGCCTCGCCGCAGCGATGCCTGGAACGTCGGGCGTCCGCCGCAGAAGGAGGAGCATTCCAATGACCCACTTCAAGATGAAGGCGCTGCTGACCACGTCCGCACTGGTCGCGGCGACCGCCGCCGTCGGCACCGCCGCCTCCGACCCGGACGGCAAGTACTACAAGAAACTCAAGAAGCCGGACTGGAATCCACCGAATGCGGCTTTCCCAATCGCCTGGACCACGCTGTACACGGATATCGCCTTGACCACCGGGCTCACCCTGGCCGATCTGTGGGAGGCGGGGGAACTCACGGGCACCAGCAAGGAGGCCAAGCGCTTCCTGACGGCTCTGGTCGCGAACCTCGCACTCAACGGTGGCTGGAGTTGGGCCTTCTTCCGGGCCCAGCAACCGATGCTCTCGGCCGCCTGGGCCGGGGTGCTCGCCGCCAGCTCGGCGGATCTGACTCGCCGCGTCTCCAAGGTCAGCAAGATGCGCGGCATCGCCCTGGCGCCGTACCCGGCCTGGACCGCCTTCGCCACGGCCCTGTCCTGCGCCGTCTGGAAGCTGAACGACTGAGCCGCCGCGCCCCACGACGACGTCGAGCGGGGCTCCCGGGCGCCCGCGCGGGCCGGCCCGTCTCAGGTGTCTCGGCGCTTCCGCGCGGAGACGACCTCGACCCGGTCGACCCGGCGGCCGTCCATGGCCACCACCCGCAGGCGCAGACCGTCCCAGGCGACGACGTCGTCGGCGCGCGGCATCCGCCCCAGCTCGAGCATCATGAAGCCGCCGAGGGTGTCGAAGGGGCCGGCGGGCAGTTCGCGCCCCAGCGCCCGGGCCACCTCGGCACGGGTGGCCAGACCGCCGATGACAACGGCGTCACCGCGGCGTACGACGGCGGGCTCCTCGCGGTCGTACTCGTCGGCTATCTGTCCGGCGAACTCCTCCACGAGGTCTTCCAGGGTGACGATCCCGTCCGTGCCCCCGTACTCGTCCACCACCAGGGCGATGTGGGCGCGGGCCGCGCGCATCTGGCTGAGCGCGGACACCATGGGCACGCTCGCCGGCAGCAGCAGGAGCTCTCGGGCCAGCGCGCCGACGGTCAGCGAATCGTCGGCGGGCGCGATCAGGTCCCGCAGGTGCACATAGCCGACGACGTCGTCGTCATCCCGGCCCCGGCGCACCGGGTAGCGGGAGTGCTCCAGCCCGGCCAGAGAGGCGCGCGCCTGCGCGACGGACAGGCTCGCACCGACGAACTCAACCTCGGTGCGCGGTGTCATCGCTTCCGCCACCGTCCGCTCACCCACCTCCAGCAGGTCCAGCACCATGCGCCGCTCCTCGGCTCCGAGACTCTCCTGGGCCTGCACCAGGGCGCGCAGCTCCCCCAGTCCGACGGACTCCTCCCGCGCGGCCGGGTTGCAACCCAACCCCCGCAACAGGGCGTTCGTGGACACGCCCAGCAGCCAGATCACCGGCCGCAGCGCGGTGGTGATAGCCGCGAGCGGACGGGCCACCAGCAGCGCCACGGTCTGGGCCGACTGCATGGCAATCCGCTTGGGCACCAGCTCTCCTACCACCACCGACAGGTAGGCGATCAGCAGCGTGACGACGACGAATGCGATAGACGCGGCCGCCGCTCGTCCGACGCCTAATGCGCTCAGAGCGGGTGCCAACGCGGGCGCGATCTGCGCCGCCCCGAAGGAGGCGGAGAAGAAGCCGGCAATGGTCACACCCACCTGGACGGCGGAGAGGAACTGGTTGGAGTCGGCGGTGAGCCGCTTAACGGTCCTCCCGGCGCCGCCCCGCCCGGCCAACTCCTCGATCTGGGTGGGCCGCAGAGACACCAGCGCCATCTCGGCGGCGGAGAAGCAGGCGCCGACGAGGATGAACAGTACTACCAGCAGGCAGTTGCGCAGCAATGGGTCCACGCTCGCAATTGTTGCGACGTCGGCTGCGGAGTATCTGCCGACTCCCCCAATGGCCGCCAATAGGTTGCTTGAATCGCCATGAGTCACCGCTTCGACCCGGCGTTTTCTGATCGCACACATTAAAACACGTGACAGTAGCCTCAAACAGCTCTTAGTCGCGGCCAGGAAAACCATACGAGTTGCCTGAACGGGGCTCAAAACCCGGTGAGTTAGCGGGGTCGGAGCTGTTTACTTTCCTCGTCAACGATCCCCCAGCGGGATCACCAACCACTACCAGGCAGGAGTCAGCATCATGACCGCGCACAATTTCATCGTGGTGACCTTCGCGGAGTCCAGTAAGGCATATGAGGCGCTCAGCGACATCCGCCAGGCCGCGCAGGCGAACAGAATCGTCGTACCGGCGGCCATTATTGCCGAACGGGAGCCGGACGGGCACCTGCATTTGGCCGAGGGAGAGGACGCCCGCATCGGTGATGGCGCCTTCTCCGGCGGGCTCATCGGCATGGTCGTCGGCATTCTGGGCGGGCCGCTGGGAATGCTGTTGGGCTGGGGCGCCGGCGCCCTGGCGGGAGGCTTCGTCGACGTCGAACGGGTCAACCGTGCCGAGACCGCCATCGGGGAGTTCAGCTCACGCCTGCCCGCGGGCACGACGGCGATCTTCGCGGAGGCCCGCGAGTACGCGCCCGAGGTGCTGGACGGGCTGGTCGCCCCGCTCGACGGCGTGGTGGTGCGGCGCCCCGCGGAGGAGGTACTGGCGGAGCTGGAGGCTGCGCAGGAGGCGGCCAGGGCCGCCCACCGCGAGGCGACGCGGGTGATGCGCGAGGAGCGGCGCCAGGAGCGCAGGGAGAACTGGGACGAGCGCATCGCACGCCTCAAGGAACGCTTCCACCGCAAGGGCTGAAGCCCGGCCGACGGCCGACTCACGCCCTATGCCGCCCGCGGCGAGCGCGCCCCTGCTCTACCTTCCGAAGGGCAGGGGCGCCAGTCCGCGCACGCCCGGCGCGACGGCGAAGATCGACCCGGCGGCCGGCTCGACGTCGTCGGGCAGGTCCTCGCGGGAGGTGGTGATGAACAGGGTCGCGTAGTCGTCACCGCCGAAGGTGCAGGCGGTCACTTGCCGCACCGGGAGCTCGACGACGGCGTCCAGGGCACCGTCGGGGGCGTAACGGTGCACGGCCGCACCACCGTTCAGAGCGACCCACACCCCACCGTCGGCGTCCACACAGAGGCCGTCCGGGTGTCCGGCGGCGGGGTCGATAGACACGAAGGGGCGCGGGGCGGTCAGGCCACCGCGGTCGGCGTCTTCGGGCCGGTAGTCCATGGTGACGACGGTGCCGGTGGGCGTGTCCGTCCAGTAGGCGGTGCCGCCGTCGGGGGAGAAGCCGAGTCCGTTGCAAATGGTGGCGTCACCCCAGGCGCGGACGGGGGTGGCGCCCGGGCCGTCCCACCGGTACATGGTGGCGTCGCCGGGCGTCTTCGCATACGGCATGGTGCCGATCCAGAAGCGGCCGGCGGGGTCGCAGCCGCCCTCGTTGGTGCGCACGGCCGGGTCGGCGAACAGCGTGACCGCGGGGGCGAGGTCGGCCAGATCCTCGCGGCGGGAAAGGGAGATCCCGTGCTCCGTGGCGACGATTGCGCCGCCGCCGACGCGGGGCCGGATCACCGAGGCGACGGCGGAGCCGACGGGTATACGGCGGTGCCCGCCCGGGGCGGCCTCGTCCAGTTCGACGACGGCGCCGGCGAGCATGTCCACGAAGCGGAGTCGGCCGGTGGCCTCCCACCAGCAGGGTCCTTCGGCGTGATAGGCGATGGAGTCGGTGATGCGTTGCGCTCGCATGGGGTAAGGCTATGCGCGGACGACGGGCCTGTCGGCAGGGCGCGAGGCGGGGCATCAAGGCGTAAAGCGACGCACACGGGCAGCGCCGCCGTGCGAAGCGCGCGGCACGGGCTGCAAAAGCGCGCCGGCACTGAGCCACCGCGCGGGGCACGTCCACCGGTTGGACTGCGGCGTCGTCGGGGCGCGGCGGGGCCTACCGTGAAGGCGGACACCCACCCCGCATCTCGCCTTCCGAGGATCCCATGACTCCCTCTGCCAATGACGCCGGCACGCGGTCCGCGCCGCCCGCCACCGACCAGCTCGCCCCCCGCCGGGGAGGTGGAAACGAGGCCGACCGCGCAGCCGCCGAGCGCACCGAGGCCCGGCGCGCCGCCGTCGAGGATGCGCGCCAGGAGCGCAGCGCCCGGATTGCGGTCGCCGTCTTCCCCCTGATTATGTTCGCGGCCTTCCTCGCGGCTTTCTTCCTCCCCGACACCTTCGTGCCGCTGTCCAACTACATGACGCCGCTGCTGGCAGTGACCATGCTGGGCATGGGCATGACCCTGTCGGTGCCGGACTTCACCATGATCGCCCGGCACCCGGTGCCGGTGGTGGTCGGCGTGCTCTCACAGTTCTCGGTCATGCCACTGGTGGGCTGGACCGTGGCGCACCTGGTCCCGCTGCCGGATGAACTCAAGGTGGGCATCATCCTCATCGGCTGCGTGCCGGGCGGCACGACGTCGAATGTGTGCAGTTTCCTGGCCAAGGGCAACACGGCCTTGAGCGTATCCATGACCGCACTGTCCACCATGCTCTCCCCCGTCGTCACCCCGCTGCTCACCCTGTGGCTGGCGGGTACTTACATGGAGGTACCCGCGGGGTCGATGGCGCTGTCCATTGTGCAGATCGTGCTGCTGCCGGTGGGGGCCGGGCTGCTGCTGAACATGTTCGCCCACCGGCAGGTCGCGCGGGTTCAGCCGATCATGCCGTGGGTGTCGGTGATCGCCATCGCCGGGGTGGTGGCCGCGGTGGTCTCCCGCAGCCAGGCGCTGATCGCCACTGCCGGACTGCTGATGTTCGTTGCGATCGCCGTCGAGAACGCCATCGGCTATGGCCTGGGCTACGCGGTGGCACGGCTCATCGGGGTTTCCCGCCGTGACCGGCGCACCATCTCCATCGAGACCGGCCTGCAGAACGCCGGGCTCGGCTCCACGCTCGCCGCCACCTACCTCAGCGCCGCGGTGGCGGCGCCGTGCGCCGTGGCGACCTTCTGGCACACGATCACCGGTTCGGTGCTCGCCATGTACTGGCGCCTGCGCGGCTTCCCCGAGGGCGAGGACCCGCTGGCCACGGTCCGCCAGCTGCGCGCACAAGCCGCTGTCGGCGACTAGCCCCTGTGCCCTGAGAGACGTGCCAACGTCACCCGGCAACACGTGGGACGTCCCCGTCTCCCTCGTACGGTCGCACCCCGCTCCTGCTCGTGCCCACCGACGCCACGGCACATGCTGCTGACGCGCTGCAATGCGACCAAGCCCGAATTAATCGCATCACCGTAGTTGACCCAGGCGGCGTGCTGCACGACCGTGGTGGGAGCCTCAACGACCTCCGTGACGTTTTACGACCTTGGGGTGCGTTTTACGACCACCCCAGGGTCGTGGAACGCACCCCAAGGTCGTATTTCGTATTGTGTGGGCCGGACCCATGCGCACTTTTCGGGCTCTTCCGGTTTGGGGGGTGTGGTGCGGGTGCTGGAGTCGGTGGTTGGCGTGGCCGGAGCACCCGCTGGGTGGTGCTGCGCGCGCTGGCGCGGTGGGTCCGCACACTTCAGGAGCGAGCGCCGGGGCCGAATCCGCGTGATTACGCGGATCAGGCTCCCGATCCGGGTGTCATGACGGTGCTCCAGTGTGCAACGCGGGCCCCGTTGCACACTGGAGTGATATCACCGGATTCTGCCCCAGAGGTAGATTCCGCGTATTTCCAAGGGAAACCGGGATTTGGGCGGGTGCGCCCAGACGGCCCTTGCGTGCAAACCCGCAGCTCCGGCTCGACCCGTCGGCCAACACGAAGCACCGGACCTTCACCCGCTGGCCGCCAGCGGGCAGCACATCTCATCGCCGGGCTCCGGCGCCGAGATCGGCCGCCGGAGAACGTCGGCAACGACGATGAAACCCCGAGACCAACCGGCATCGGGCCACCACCCAACCAACCTGGCGAGGCGCTTCCTGACTCGACACCTGCCCCTGGCCACGTGAGCGTCCGACCGACTCGCACGTCACAGCATGCAGGAGACGCAGCCCTCCACCTCGGTGCCGACGATTAGCCCTGCCGGGAAACTGACGCTGGCACCGTAGACGCTGACGAAGTAAGCTGGTGGTCGCTCAGGGCAATAGCCCTGCGAAGTGAACCCGGCAGCCTTCCGGACGGTGGGCGAGCCGGGTTTCGCGTATCAGCTTCCCAGATCAATGACGTCAAGCCTGACGTTAGACAAGGCGGCCCGCCACTGCCCGCCCCTGTTCCAGCACCAGCTGACAGCATCGGCCAGCCAGAGCAGAGGCTCTTCGTGATCATGCAGATGGTCGTAGGTTCCGTCCCAACCAGAGCCGAACGCTTCATGCAGCACGCGTCGATCAGACTGCATAACAGAGTCGTTCCGATCAAGCACGAGCTGTTGGCAAGCGCCATCACGCAACGCCTCAGCCAAGGCGCGTAAGCATCTTGGCCTCGCAATCCTCGGTTTCGCCGAACTCCGGTACACCTCAACCTTGATGGGCATCGCCACGACGTCGTCGATTACCGCGCGGCGTACCTCATCACGCTCCTTGGTGAAGTGAATGGAGCGCTGTCCGGAGCGAAGATGATTCCGAAGTGTCTTTCGGATCCGATGCGCATCAGACGGTCGCAAGTACACCGCGGTAATCGAGTAGCCCCGGACCTCAGACTCGTCGACGAACACGCGGTAGGGACGCGACAGATCCCAATCGCCTTTGCTCACCGCCCTAAGTTCCTTAGCCACGCAGTGTCACAGCATGCAGGAGACGCAGCCCTCCACCTCTGTGCCGGTGAGCGCGGCCTGGCGCAGGCGGATGTAGTACAGCGACTTGATGCCCTTGCGCCAGGCGTAGATCTGCGCCTTGTTCACGTCGCGGGTGGTGGCGGTGTCCGGGAAGAACAGCGTCAGGCTCAGCCCCTGGTCCACGTGCTGAGTGGCGGCGGCATAGGTGTCGATGATCTTCTCGGGGCCGATCTCGTAGGCGTCCTCGTAGTACTCGAGGTTGTCGTTGGTCATATAGGGCGCCGGGTAGTAGACGCGCCCGATCTTGCCCTCCTTGCGGATCTCGATCTTGGCGACGATCGGGTGGATCGAGGAGGTGGAGTGGTTGATGTAGGAGATGGATCCGGTGGGCGGCACCGCCTGGAGGTTGCGGTTGTAGATGCCGTCTCGCTTGATCTTCTCCGCCAGTTCCGCCCAGTCCGCGCGCGTGGGCACGTGCACCGAGGACTTCGCGAATAGCTCGCGTACGTGCTCGGTGACCGGGACGAAGTCCCGGTTCAGGTACTTGTCGAAGAACTCACCGGACGCGTACTTGGAGTCCTCGAAGCCGACGAAGGTCTCCCCCCGCTCCACGGCCAGCTCGTGCGAGGCGGTCAGCGCCGCGAACAGCACGGAGGCGAAGTAGACGTTGGTGAAGTCCAGGCCCTCCTCGGAGCCGTAGTGGATGTGCTCGCGCGCCAGGTAGCCGTGCAGGTTCATCTGGCCCAGGCCGATCGCGTGGGACTCGTGGTTGCCGCGGTTGATCGACGGGACGGACTCCAATTCGGTCTGGTCGGAGACGGCCGTCAGCCCGCGCACGGCGGTGCGGATGGAGCGCGCGAAGTCCGGGGAGTCCATGGTCTTGGCGATGTTCAGGGAGCCCAGGTTGCAGGAGATGTCCTTGCCGACGTGCGCGTAGGACAGGTCCTCGTTGAGCACGCTGGGCTCAGAGACCTGCAGGATCTCCGAGCACAGGTTCGACATGACCACCTTGCCCTTGATCGGGTTGGCCCGGTTGACCGTGTCCTCGAACATGACGTAGGGATAGCCGGACTCGAACTGGATCTCCGCCAACGTCTGGAAGAACTGGCGGGCGTTGATCTTGTCCTTGCGAATGCGCTCGTCGGCCACCATTTCGCGGTACTTCTCGGTGACGTTGATATCCGCGAAGGGCAACCCGTAGACGCGCTCGACGTCGTAGGGGCTGAACAGGTACATGTCCTCGTTCGCCCGGGCCAGCTCGAAGGTGATGTCCGGGATGACGACGCCGAGCGAGAGGGTCTTGATGCGGATCTTCTCATCCGCATTCTCCCGCTTGGTGTCCAGGAACCGCATGATGTCCGGGTGGTGGGCGTGCAGGTAGACGGCGCCCGCGCCCTGGCGCGCACCCAGCTGGTTGGCGTAGGAGAAGGAGTCCTCCAGCAGCTTCATCACCGGAATGACGCCGCTGGACTGGTTCTCGATGCGCTTGATGGGGGCGCCCATCTCTCGCAGGTTGCTCAGCAGCAGGGCCACGCCGCCGCCGCGCTTGGACAGCTGCAGAGCGGAGTTGATCCCGCGGGAGATCGACTCCATGTTGTCCTCGATGCGCACCAGGAAGCAGGAGACGGGCTCGCCGCGCTGGGCCTTGCCCTCGTTGAGGAAGGTGGGGGTGGCCGGCTGGAAGCGGCCCGACATCATCTCGTCGATCAGGTCCAGCGCGAGCGACTCATCGCCGTCGCCCAGCGCCAGGGCGACCATGGTGACGCGGTCCTCGAAGCGCTCCAGGTAGCGCTTGCCGTCGAAGGTCTTGAGCGTGTAGGAGGTGTAGTACTTGAAGGCGCCCAGGAAGGTTTCGAAGCGGTAGTCGTAGGCGTAGGCGGCCTCGAAGGCGGACTTGACGAACTCGGGGCGGTAGCGGTCCAGCACCTGCTGCTCGTAGTAGCCCTCCCGCACCAGGTAGTCCAGCTTCTCCTCCAGCGACGGGAAGGTGACGGTGTTGTCGTTGACGTGCTGGAGGAAGTACTGGCGCGTGGCCTCGCGGTCGGCGTCGAACTGGATCATGCCGTTCGCGTCGTACAGGTTCAGCTTGGCGTTCAGGGCGTGGTAGTCGAGGTCCGGGGAGACCGTGGTCTTCGGTGCGGTGCTCGCGGGGGCCGTCAGCGTTTCTGCCAAAACTTGTCCAATCCTTCTTTGACGCGTTCGACGTCGGTAGGGGTGCCGAGCAGCTCATACCGGTACAGGAAGGGGACGTTGAGCTTGCTGGCGATGATGTCGCCGGCGATGCCGTAGGCCTCGCCGAAGTTGGTGTTGCCCGAGGCAATAACGCCGCGGCACAGCGACCGGTTGTGCGGGTCGTTGAGGAACTTGATGACCTGCTTGGGCACGGCGCCCTTGATGGCGCCACCGCCGTAGGTGGGCACGACGAGGATGTACTCCTCGTCAACGCTCAGCGGCTGATCCCCCGGGCGCAGCGGAATGCGTGCGCTGGGGTAGCCGAGCCGCTCGACGAAGCGGCGGGTGTTCTCCGAGGTGGAGGAGAAGTAGACCAGGAGGGGGCGGTCGTTCACGGACGCCTGCCCCCGTTCAGATGGCGGCGGCCTCGGCGGCGACGGAGGCGAGAGCCTTGATCTTGTCCGGGCGGAAGCCGGACCAGTGCTCACCGCCGGCCATGACCACGGGAGCCTGCGCGTAGCCGAGGGAGCGGACCTGGTCGAGCGCCTCGGCGTCCAGGGTGATGTCGACCGTCTCGTAGGACAGGCCGGCCTTGTCCAGGGCGCGGTAGGTCGCGGCGCACTGGACGCAGTTGGGCTTGGAGTAGACGGTGATCGCCATGTCAGTCACTTCCTGGCGTTAGGTGGATGGTCGGACGGTTGCGGTGCGTGCGGCCGATTCGGAACCCCACGAACGGGGACTTACCGGCACGTAATCACACGCATGTAGTTCTCGGGAGGTCAAGCGCCCCCTGCTGTTCAAAACACTACCCCTAGGGGTCGGAGCGCGCCACCACCCCAAGATGATGTGTCTGGCGTGTCGTTGTGCATAGAGTCCCTTCGGCCTGTGGACGGTGCGGCGATCGCTGTGGACGCCCTGTGGAGCCGGCACCGCCCGCCCGCATCGACAGTCCCGGAGTGGTCGGCACGACGCCGTCGCCCGACCACCCCGGATCGGCTTCGTCATGGTCTCGCGGGGGTCTGACATGAATTCCGACCGCTTACCCTCACCGTCTCCACAGGCCTACAGCCGCACCACCACTCCGCCGGTCCCCAGGCTGGGGACAAACTGGTGAAAAATGCCGCCCGAATCACCACGCCCCGGGCGTGTCGCACCGCCAATCACGCGAGCACTACCCGTTCCGTCGGCCATGGCAACCGTGCTACGTTCCCATGAGGCGGCTCACAGGGGCCGGCCGCGCGGCAACAAGCCCGCCGTGGGGCAGCAAGAGGAGCATCGAGAGGACCGCGAAATGGACGCATCCGAGCGCCGACAGGCGATCCTGGACCGCCTGCAGGAGGCCGACACCCCGCTGGCTGCGGCATGGCTGGGCGAGCAACTCGGCGCCTCCCGGCAGATCGTCGTGGGTGACGTCGCCCTGCTGCGTGCCGCCGGCCACGCCATCCGCGCCACCAACCGCGGCTATGTCCTGGCCCGCCCCAGTTCGCGGCCACGCCGCGTCTTCCACGTCCAGCACGGTCGCGACCAGGTGGCCGCCGAGCTGGCCGCGATCATCGACGCCGGCGGCACCGCCCTGGACACGATCATCGAGCACCGCCTGTACGGCCAGATCACGGTGGACCTGCTCATACACAACCACACCGAGCTGGACCTCTTTCTTGAGCGCATGACCGAGTCCTCCACCCTGTCCGAGCTGACCAACGGCTGGCACGCCCACACGGTTGAGGCCGACTCGGAGGCGCAGCTGAACACCATCGAGTCGCGACTGAGCGAACTCGGCATTCTGCGCTGACGCCCGCTGCCTCCGGAGGACGAATGTCCGAATCCGGCATGAACGATCGGCGCAGCCCCTGCCCTGCGGCAGCGGATCGTTGAAATCGTACGGTTCCACGAGGTCAGACCACACAGCACCCGGGACGCTTGTGCCGTTTTCGGAGCATCAGTTTCCCCACCTGTCGGCCCGGTCCCGCACCGCGGTCCACGCGTAAGGGAGAGGCGGCCGACGGCGCCGCATGGCCTGGCCCCGCACCGCGGTCCACGCGTATGGGAGAGGCAGCTCACCCCACTTGTGTCATGACACCTGACGGGTCCCGACTATCCTTTTAGTGTCTTGACACCCAGCGCGGGCGCAGGCCGTCGCCCCCGTCGTCCATGGGAGGCTCCCATGTCCACATCCTCCAAGCCCAAGGCCCCCGCCAACAACGCAGCCAACATCCCCGCCAAAGACGTCGCCTCCCCCGCCGAGCCGCACGGCCCGCTGGACCGGCTGCGCGCCTTCGGCAACCGGTTCTTCATCGAGGGCTTGACCGGTATGGCGCACGGCCTGTTCGCCACGCTGATCATCGGCACGATCCTCACCCAGCTCGGGGCCTTCGCCCCCGGGACCGTCGGCGACTTCATGGTGTTGATGGGGCGGGTGGCCTCCTCGATCACCGGCGCCGGCATTGGCCTGGGTACCGCCCGCCGGCTGGGGGCCGACACCTTCGTCGTCATCTCCGCGGCCGCCGTCGGGCAGATCGGCGCCCAGGCCTCCGGCCTGCTGTCCGGCAGCGCCATACTGAACGACGACGTCGGCACCGCACTGCTGCTGCGCGGCCCGGGTGAGCCGCTGGGCGCCTTCGTGGCGGCCTGTGTGGCCGTCGAGGCCGGCCGCCTGGTCTCCGGCAGGACGCCGGTGGACATCCTGGTGACCCCGTTGACCACGATCCTCGTGGGCGGTGGCGTCGGACTGTTGGTCGGCCCGCCCATCTCCTCGGCGATGACGGCGCTGGGACAGCTGGTCAACTGGGGCACCGAGCGGCAGCCGCTGCTGATGGGCGTGATCGTCGCCGTCATCATGGGGATGGTGCTGACCCTGCCGATCTCCTCGGCGGCGCTCGGCGTGATCCTGGGCCTGTCCGGCGTCGCCGCAGGCGCCGCGACCATCGGCTGCACCACCCAGATGGTGGGCTTCGCCATCGCCTCCTTCCGGGAGAATCGCTGGTCCGGGCTGCTGGCGCAGGGCCTGGGCACCTCCATGCTGCAAATGCCGAACATCCTGCGCCGACCACTCATCTGGGTGCCGCCCACGCTGGCATCGGCGCTGCTCGGACCGGTGGCGACCGTTGTGCTGCACATGGAGTCCAACGCCGTCGGCTCGGGCATGGGCTCGGCGGGCCTGGTTGGTCAGATCATGACCTGGCAGACCATGAGCGGCGCCATGCCCACGGCGCAGTTGGTGGCCACGATCGTGCTATTCCAGTTCGCGGCCCCGGCACTGCTGACTCTGGCCATCAGCGAGTTCATGCGCGCCCGCGGCTGGATCCGCCCCGGCGATATGGCACTGGCCAAGGCCTGATGCCCGCCTCTTCTGACTTGCTTCAGCCTTCGTGTCCGGTTCTGGGCTGAGGATCACACCACGCTCCCCACCCGTCGCACCGCCGGAACGCGCGCGCCGTCCATCACTCGGCGAAGCGCCGCCGATCCACCCACCAAACCCTCAAACGCGAAGAGCCCGTCTTCCACACCGCCTGCCGCACGTAATGCCTGCAATCCCACATACGAACACAGGCGCATTCGTGCCATACTCGTAACCCAAACGCGATTGTCATTCGGCGGTGAAGAACCCCTTCACCTGACACCACCCTGCCCAGGTGAAGGAGGCATGCCTTGACCTCACAGGCCTCATACTCAGTGAGCCCAGCGCTCCCCGTCGGTTGCCGCGCGGCATCCCGGCAGATGATTGCGGCAAGCGCTGGGATCGACCTCGCCATTGCGGCTGTGCCGCTGGTGCTCTGCATGTTGCTGTCGGGCCCGGCACTGGTCAGGCTGCTGCTCGTACTGGCGGCTCTGGGCCTGCTCCTGGCCCAGCTGGTTGGCCATTGCCTGTATGGCAGAGCCGTCGGCGGCCTGATACTGGGCCTGCTCACCGTCGACGCCGATGCCGGGCTACCCACCGGCACGGCCCGCGCCCTGCTGCCACTGCTGCGTCTCGGGTCGGCCGCCGGAGCCACCGTGCTAGACATCCACAACGGTCCCGATCCATCTCGGGTGACGCTGGATGAACTGGACGAACTCGCTGAGGCCGCCGAGCTCGCCGCCCGCGCACAGCAGCTGGCAGCGGCATCGTCGCCCTCGCAGCAGCCGGTCCAGTCGCAGCCGCAGCCGCAGCCGGAACAGGCTCCCACGACCGCAGCCCTTCCACCCGAATCACCACCTACGCTCCGTGCGGTGCCGGCGCAGTCCCCCTCGGCGCAGACTCCCCCGCTAGCCTCCCTGCTGCTGCCGCCCTCCGTACCACCGCAGGCGCCCCCGCCCCCACCGCCGCCCGAGCCCGCTCAGCAGCCGGCCGCCGCGGCCGCGCCACAGGCCCCCGCACCGCCCCGCATGACCCGCAAGGAGTTGCGGGCCCGGGAGCGGGAGCAGGAGCGTGCCCGCGCCCGGCAGGCACTGGATTTCCCGGACACCCAGGCTCCTGGCCCCGAGAGGATGGTCGGATGAGAGTCACTGCTGCGCCGATCGGGGCCGATCTGACCGAAACCGCCCGCGAGGTTGCCGACTGCCGGAGGAGCCCCCATGCCGCGTGAGAACGAGCAGGCAGTCCTCGATTCTGCGCGCGTGCATCATGCACGCCTGCGCGACGCCCTGGAACGTGGCCGCAGGCCGGGAAGGAGCCGGGCTCAGGCACCCCGTCTGATCGCGTCACTCGTGGTTGCCGCCCTAGCGTGCAGCGGCTGTGTGGGCTACTCCTACATTTCCACGCACCTGGACTCGATCCGCAATACCTCGGGCGGAAGTACCTCCACCGACAGCGCCACCGTAGCGCCGTCCCCTGAACCAACGGATGCGGCGGCGCAGCCAACCCAGGAAGCAGAGCAATGATCCCCTACACCCGCATCACCCTCGTGGCAGATCGGTCACGGGCCGAGTTGGTGCTGCCCTCCACCGAGCCGGTCGGCGCGCAGATGCCGACACTGCTATCCCTCCTGGGTTCCCAGTCCAGCCACTCCAGCACCCCACTGGCGACGCACCTGGTGCGTGCCGACGGCCGCCTGGTGGACCCCGAGTTGGACCTGGTCACCCAGGAGGTCCTGGACGGCGAGGTCCTGCGCGTTGTGGCCGACGACGAGATCCCACCACCCGCACGAGTGTCCGACCTGAGCGAGGCCATGGCGGATCTCACCGAGGCGCATCCCGGTAGGTGGCGACGCACGGACCGGCCACTCGGAGCCGGCATCCTCATCGGCGTTCTAACCGCGCTCGCCACCTGGCCCCAGCTTCAAGCGCTGTCGCCGACGGCGCACACCTGGGTGGCGCTGACGGGCCTGGGCCTGCTCTTCGCCATTGCCGCACTCCGGCGCAGCGGTACCGGTCCGTCGGGCGTCCACGTCCTGGGCCTATGCCTGCTGCTAGGGCTGCTGGCGGCGCAGAGCCTCACCCTGGCAAGGATCGGAACCGAAGCCGGAGTGCTCGCAGCCCTGGCCCTGATCCTGTTGGTGACAGCCGCCATGGGCCTGGCTTTCAGACACATCGGCTGGAGCACCGGCGCCGCCGTCGGGCTCGGCATCGAAGGTGTCTGGGTGCTTATAGCCGACCTGTCTCCCACCTCCAAGCTCGCCTACGGAATTCTGGCGGTACTTGCACTGATACTCGCGGGCTCGCTGCCGTGGATCGCGCTGGTGGTGTCCGGGGCGGCCAGGCTGGATGACACCGCCTTGACCGGGGCTCTGCCACCGCGCGACCGGGCGCGCCGCTCCCTGACCGCCGCTCACGACTCGCTACTGGTCTCCTGTCTGGTGGCGGCCGCCGCCCTGGCGTGGGCGACGGCGAACCTGGCGCGGCAGGACGATCCGTGGGGGCACTGGCTGGCCGTAGCCGTGGTGGTAGCCGCAGCGCTGCGCTCACGCGCCTTCCCCCTGCGGGCGGAGGTCATTGCCCTGTGGCTCGCCTGCCTGCCGGCGCCGCTGATTCTGGCCTCGTCGCTGCCCTTCCCGCAGCGTGCCGGCCTGCTGACCGTCGCCGTGGTGGTGCTGGCGACCGCCGCCCTGTACCAGAGCGCCGATCAAACTCGCGTGCGCCTGCGTCGCCTCGGTGACAGGGTGGAGACGGCGGCCACCGTCGCCACGATGCCACTGCTGTGCGGTCTCGACGGACTCTTCGCACACCTGTTGGGACTGTTCTCATGACCACGCCCGTCCTCGACCGCGCATATGCCCGCCGCAACGCCGACCGCCTGGATCTCCTGCGCCGCCCGCTCGACCTGTGCGCCCTGACCCTGACTGGCGCGCCCGCCTGGCGCCGTACCGCCGCGCAGACACACCAGGCACTGGTACAGCCGCTGCCGCTGACCTGCCGTATCGCCGTGGTTCCCACCGCGTCGGCCTGTGGGACAACCACAGTGGCCCTGCAATTGATCGGGACGATGACCCGCGCCAGGCGCGCCCCGGCGCTACTGCTGTCCGCCTCTCCCGGCACCGACACTGCCGCCGATCGCCTGCCCTTCTCCCGTCGCTGGCCACTGGAGGACTCCATTCCCACCGCGGTGCCCCCGGCGGAGCTCGGGCCGACACTGCGCGGCGCAGCGGGCTGTGGAGCGGACAGCCTCACCTCCTGCCTACGGCTGGAGCCCGCAGGTGCTGGTCTACCGCCGCAGTGGCATCGAGCGCGGCGCGATCTCGGGCACTTCTTTGACACCTGCCTGACCGAGTTCGGCCCGCTGACCCAGGCGGAGCTGGCCGAGGTCGCCCCGCTGCACCATGCCGTAGTGCTGGTGAGCCCGGCGCGGCGACGCGAGGTCGAGCGTGGCCGCATACTCGTAAGGAAGCTCAACGAGTCCCTGACAGACCGCCCGGCCGGTGCGATGAGCACTGAAGCCGACGCCGCGGACGGCCGGTCCGGCGCTGCCCCCGCCTCGACTCGCCGTTCCCCGGCAGTGCTGCACGCCGTCGTCGCCACCGCGCCCGGACATCCGCTCATCCCACGCCTGGGCCCGGACGAGACGCTGGTCCCCTACGACCCCGCGCTGCGGCGATCCGGCCCCACGCCCCTGCGGCGTCGCACCGCCGTCGCGGTCGCTGCCCTGGCCGCCCGCACCGTGGATGCGGCCGCCAAGAGCGTACGAGGTGAGGCATGATCCACACCGTCCACCGCCCCGGACGTCTGCACCGCCCGCTGGAACTGCCCGAGCCGACCGTCGTACCTGCGCCGCCACAGCTGGCCGATACCGGCGCAGGGCAGGGCTTTCCGTTCCAGATGATGCTGCCCCTGGCCGGCGCGGGCTCATCCATGCTGATGATGACGCTGCTGCGCTCGAATCTGATCTTCGCACTCCTCGGCTCGGTGGTGATGCTGGTGACCATGATCGGCATGCTGGCCGCCACCGTATCCCGACGCAACGGGCAGGCACGCCAACGCCGGGAGCGGCGCGAGCGCTACCTCGACTCGCTCGCGGACGCTGCAGTAGCCCTGGAGGCCGCCGCCGGGCAGCTGCGTCAGCGCGCCTTCCGGGCCCACCCCGCGCCCCAGGCACTGGCGGCATGGGCCGTCTCCCCCGACCGGCGCTGGGAGCGACGGCGCAGCGACGGTGACTTCCTGCGGCTGCGTCTGGGCACCGCCGACCTGCCCTATCCGCTCGCAGCCATGCCCCGCACGGAGGCCGTCGCTCAGGCCGACCCCCTGCTGGTGCAGGAAGCACGGACCCTGGTGGACAGCTACGCCGTGCAGTACGCCATGCCCGCCACCATCGATCTTGACGCCGCAGGTGAGGTGTCGCTGATCGGCCCCCGGGAGGTCACCCGCGCTCTGGCCCGCACCCTGCTGGTGCAGGCGGCGGTGCATCACGCCCCAGAGGACCTGCACATCGCCCTCGCCTACAACGAGTCCGTGGCGCAGGTGTGGGAGGGCGTGGCCCGGCTCCCCCACCTGCGCATTCACGGCGTCTTCGACGGCCCGGTGGCAATGCGCCGAGTGGGAGCGGACCAACAGGACCTGGAGCGCGTGCTGCGCCCTGAGATAGCCGCTGCCGCGAAGGCCGCTGCGCAGGTAGCGCGCATGGGCACAGGCGGTGTGCAGCGGCGTCGTACCCGGCTGCTCGCCGTCGTCGACGCCGAGGGGCCGGCCCAGTCCTTGGCGATCCCCGACGCCTCCCTGCGGGCGCAGGACGTGGGGGCGACCGTCCTTCACCTCGTCACCGACCGTCTGGATGAGCCCTCTGACCCGTCGCTGCGGCTGACGGTGCGCGACGACGGCACGGTACTGGTGGAGGACCTGCGTCCGGTCCGCGACGCATCGGGCAGGACCGACCACGCCGCCGCCCCGGTCCTGCCCACCGTGGTGACCCCGGACGAGCTGGGCCCGGCGGCCGCTGAGGGTGTGTGCCGGGCGCTGGCGCCGCTGTCCCTGGGGGCGGCCGCCGAGCGGGAGGTGGAGGAGGCGTCCGCAACCTCCCTGGCGGATCTGCTGGGAGTGGACGACCCCAGGCGCATCGATGTGCCCGCCGCCTGGCGGCCCCGCTCGGCGCGTGACTTCCTGCGGGTGCCACTGGGCACCGACGACAACCACGAGCTGGTACTGCTGGACCTGAAGGAGTCCGCCCAGCTGGGGGTCGGGCCGCACGGGCTGTGCGTGGGCGCGACCGGTTCGGGCAAGTCCGAGCTGCTGCGCACCCTGGTGACGGCGCTCGCCGTCGGCCACGGCCCGGAGGACCTGTCGATGATCCTGGTCGACTACAAGGGCGGCGCCGCCTTCGCGCCCTTCGCCTCCCTGCCGCACGTGGTCGGGCTAATGGACAACCTGGCCGACGACGCCGGGCTCATCGAGCGGGCGCGCGCCTCGATCGCCGGCGAGGTGGTGCGCCGACAGAAGCAGCTGCGGGACGCCGGCTCCTCCCCCGACATCGCCCACTACCGGCGGCTGCGCGAGGAGCACCCGGAGATGCCGCCCATGCCGCACCTGTTCGTCATCATCGACGAGTTCGGGGAACTGCTGACGGCGAATCCGGACTTCGTGGACCTGCTGCTGACAATCGGGCGCATCGGCAGGTCCATAGGTGTGCACCTGCTGCTGTCAAGCCAGCGCATTGAGGGCGGCAAGCTGCGGGGCCTGGACACCTACCTGTCCTACCGAATCTGCCTGCGCACCTTCACCGAGGGCGAGTCCTCCACGGTGATCGGGGTGCCGGACGCCTTCCACCTGCCCGCCTCCCCCGGGTACGGGTACCTGAAGGTGGACACCAGCGTCTTCACGCGCTTCCGGGCCGGCTACGTCTCCGGACCGGTAGAGGAGGTGGACGCCGAGCCCGCCCCTGCCGAGCGCGAGGAGCAGGTGCCACTGCTGCTGCCGGTGCACAACGGCCTGGAGGCCGAGGAACCAACGGCGGCACAGGCCGTCATCCCGGAGGGGCACACCACGAGGCGGACGGTGGTGGACGCCGTCGTGGCACAACTGAGTGGGGCCGCCGAACCCATGGCGCCGGTATGGCTGCAGCCGCTACCCGCCCGGCTGCCGCTGACGAGCGTGCTCAGCGGACCTTTGCGGCTCGATGAGGTTGGTCTGCAGGCGCCGACCCCGGCCGGTCCGGGCCCCATGGTGCCGGTGGGGCTGGTGGATGATCCCGCCCACCAGCGCCAGCAGCCGTGGCTGCTGAACCTGACCGTGGGCGGCGGACACGTGGCCGTGGTCGGGGCGCCGCAGAGCGGCCGCACCACCTTCCTGTGGACGCTGACCACCGCGGCCGCGCTGACGAGCGGACCCGACCGGCTCGCCTTCTACGGGGTGGACGCCACCGGCGGCGGGCTGTCGCGACTGGCGGCGCTGCCGAATGTGGGCGGGGTGGCCACGCGCGGGGACCGGGAGCGCATGCGCCGCGTACTGGAGGAGGTAGTGGCGATGCTGGACCAGCGAGAACGGGTTCTAGCCGCGCACCACATCGACTCCCTGGAGGTGCTGCGCGCCCGGCACGCCGCGGGCGAGTTGCCCGAGCTGGCCAGCGCGGACGTGGTGCTGCTGGTGGACGGACTGGGCCTGCTGCGCTCGGACTTCCCGGAGCTGGAGGACCCGCTGGATGAGGTTCTGCGCCGCGGCGGCGGTTTGGGGGTGCATGCGGTAATGACGCTGTCGCGCGGCAACGATCTGCGCATGTCGCAGCAGTCGCTGGTGGGCACCCGCCTGGAGCTGCGGCTGAACGACCCGGCTGATTCGCTGGTGGCGCGCAAGCTCTCGGCCACGCTGCGGGCGGATACGCCGGGCCGGGTGCTGCGCACGGACAAGCTGTTCGCCCAGGTGGCGCTGCCGGTGGTTGAGGGCGCCGACCTGTCCGAGGGCGTCGGCGCGGCCCTGCAGGTGCTGGCGGAGGAAGTGGGCGCGGTCTGGTCGGGGCCATTGCCGGCGCCGGTGCGGCTGCTGCCGGAGAGCATTGACCCGGCGGACCTGCCCGACGGCGAGCAGGAGCCGGAGCTGCTGCCGCTGGGGCTGTTCCAGGACACGATGACCCCGATCAACCTTGACCTTGGTGGGCGTGACCCGCATCTACTGGTGCTGGGCGATCCGGGTTGCGGCAAGAGCACGGTGCTACGTGGCGTGATCGAGTCACTAGTAGAGCGCCACACACCCGATGAGCTGGTGGTAGCCGTCTATGACGTGCGGCGGACGACGGCCGGGGCCTGCCCGGAGGCCTTCCTGGGTGGGCACGCGACCTCGACGGCGCTGGCCGGCGGGCTGTCGGCGTCGATCGCGCAGGAGTTGCAGCGCCGCTCCGATGCCCTGGCGGCGGGTGAGGCGGTGGACGGGCCGCGGATCGTGCTGGTGGTGGATGACTACGACATCCTGTCCTCGGGAGGTAACGGGCCGCTGGGGCCGACCATCCCGTTCCTATCCTCGGCGCGGGATCTGCGCCTGAATGTGGTGCTGGCCCGGCCGGTGGCCGGGGCGTCACGGGCCCTGTACGACCAGCTGCTGCAGGCGCTGCGGGACACCGGCGCCACTGGCCTGATCATGGACGGTGACCGGGGTGAGGGGGCGCTTATCGGCGGTGTGCGGGCGGAGCACCTGCGGGCCGGACGTGGCTGGTGGGTGCGTCGCGGCCGCAAGCCCCGCCTGGTTCAGGTCGGCGACTTCACGCCGACCGGCGGCTGAACACACGAGCACCCGCAACAGCGCGCACCCGCTTTCAACTCCGAACCTCGGCCGCGTATGTCGCGACTGGCTTAAAGGGCTCTTCGCATTTGAGGGTGTGTTGGCTCGCTGCTGGCACGGTGGGGTGACACACCGAGACCGGCACCTATGACGTGCTGAGACCGGCACCTATGACGTGCTGAGACCGGCACTTATGACGTGCCGAGGTGGTGGCGCTTTGGTGTCCGCGGTGGATCTGGCGCGACGGTTCGTACGTTGGCGCGACGGTTCGTACCTTCCTGTGACTGTGCTGTCTCCACACTTCTGGGACGGTTGAGTCTCATGACTTCTGGGACGGTTGAGTCTCATGGGTTTT
>NZ_QMIN01000063.1:60330-76640 GCF_003287795.1 Actinomyces sp. Z5 | reverse complement strand
CCGCCCGCATCCCGGGGTGGGATGCGGGCGGCGGCGCTGGTGAGACTTCGCGCCGGTGTCAGCGGCGGTCGGTGTCCACGACGTCCACGCGCACCGGCGAGTCGGCCAGCGCGCCGACGACCGTGCGCAGTGCGCGGGCGGTGCGTCCCGACCGGCCGATCACGCGGCCGAGGTCATCGGGGTTGACCCGGACCTCCAACAGGTCGCCGCGGCGCAGCGTGCGGGCGGTGACGGTGACGTCGTCGGGGTTGTCGACGATGCCGCGCACGAGGTGTTCGAGTGCGTCGGCAAGCACGTCAGGCCTCCTCGGCGGGGGCCTCGGTCGGCTCCTCGTCCGCGGCGGCCGCCTGGGCCTCGGCCTGCTTGACGGCGGCGTCGGCCTTGCGCTTCTCGGCGTCGTCGGCAACGGCCTTGACGGCGGCCTGCTTGGCGGCGACCTCCGCCTCGGCGTCCTTGACCTTCAGGCGGGGCTTAACGCCCTTCAGGCCCTTGAAGGTGTGATAGTCGCCGGTGATCTTGAGCAGGTTGAAGACGGCGTTGGAGGGCTGTGCGCCTACGCCGAGCCAGTACTGGGCCCGCTCGGAGTCGATGCGGATGAGCGAGGGCTCCTGCATCGGGTCATAAACGCCGATCTCCTCGATGACACGGCCATCGCGCTTCTTACGGGAGTCGACGACGACCACCCGGTAGAAGGGTGCGAACTTCTTGCCGAGGCGCTTGAGGCGAATCTTGACTGCCACTTGGAAAAAACTCCTGGTTCTCGATGGTTTGGCCCATGCCGATTCCCGGTGGGGTTACAGCAACGGGGGCCGGTTAGGGCCGAGACGCGATCGCACCGGGAGAGGGACCGGGAACGGTCGAGTACAGCCGTGCATTCTGCCAGAGCGACGCCGCCGCATGCCAGCCGTGGGACGCCCGCACCGCACCGATTCGGTGCGAGATCGCCCACAGAGCATGCCGCGGTCCGCCACTCCCCCGAACCGAGTGGTCCCGCTTACGGCGCGGCGGCGTCTCCCGCACGGCGGCGGCACCGGGACCGGTTCAGATCTCCTCGTGGAGGCTGTCCTGTCGCAGAATGGCCCGGTCGGCGGTCCAGACGTCGCCGTCGAGCTCACCGGGCAGCAACGGGTTGCCGGAGGTGATGAACACCGGCTCGGCCACGCCGTCGCGCATCTGGGCGTCGTAGTCCCTCAGCGTGGCCACCACCCAGCCGGACAGCCATAGCACCGCCACCAGGTTCAGGATCGTCATCAGCGCCAGGGCCACATCCGCCATCACCCAGGCCAGATCCAGGGTGACCAGCGCACCCAACCCGGTGGCGATCGTCATGGCCAGACGCAGAGCAACGCCGGCCTGTTGCCCGCCGCCGAGGTAGCTGACGTTGATCTCGGCGAAGGCGGAGTAGCCCAGCACCGAGGAGTAGGCGAAGGTGAGCACCACGAAGCTCATGAACCAGATGACCCAGTTGCCGGGCACGGCGTCGCCCAGGGCGTGCTGTACCAGGGTGGTCTCCGCCCACTGCGGCTCTACCCCCGGCGTGTAGACCGCCGGAGAGGACAGCAGAATGGTCAATCCGGTGGCGGTGCAGATCAGGATCGTATCCACGCATACGCCCAGCGCCTGGATGAGCCCCTGGGTGACGGGGTGGGCGACGTCGGCCGTGGCGGCGCCGTTCGGGGATGACCCCTGGCCGGCCTCATTGGAGAACAGGCCGCGCTTGGTCCCGTTGAGGAAGGTGGCGAAGATCCCGCCGCCGGTGCCGGCCAGGCCGGAGCGCAGGTTGAAGGCGCCGGCGAAGATGTCCATAAAGGCGCCGGGCACCCGGTCGATGGATACAACGATGACCACGAGTACCACCACCAGGTAGGCCAGGGCCATCAGTGGGACCAGCCACTCGGTCACCTTCGCCACCATCCGCATGCCGGCCAGGAGGATCGGGGCGGTCAGCGCCATAAGCACGATCGCCGTGACCGAGGTGCTCACGCCGTGCGCCTCACGCAGGGTCAGGGCGATGGTGTTGGACTGCACCATCGGGAAGATGAGCCCGTAGGAGAACACCAGCATCACCGCGAACACGACGCCCATGTAGCGGCCCAGGCCACCGCCGATGCCGCGCTGCATGTAGTAGGCGGGACCGCCGCGGAAGATGCCGTCGACGTTGCGGACCTTGAACACCTGGGCCAGGGTCGACTCGGCGAAGCTGGTCGCCATGCCGAGGATCGCCACCACCCACATCCACAGCAGGGCGCCCGGGCCGCCGAGGGTGACGGCCAGGGCCACGCCCGCAATGTTGCCGGTGCCCACGCGCCCGCCCAGACCAATCACGAAGGCCTGGAAGCTGGACAGGGAACCGCGCTGGTGACGGGAGTGGGCCACGAGGCGAAGGGCGCGTACGAAGAGCCGCAGCTGGACGGCGCGCGTGCGCACGGTCAGGTACAGGCCGGTGCCCAGGAGGATCCAGATCAGAATATTGCCGGAGACGAAGCCCTCGAAATTGGACAGGGCTTCGGTGAGTGCAGCGGACACGGTGGTTTCCGTCCGTCGGGGATGGCGGGGCGGGTGTGAGGTTACCGCAGGCGGCGGGCGCAGATAGCCGACGTGCAAGGAGTGGGACGCAAGTCCGAGACCTAGTGTCATGATCGGGGACAAACGCCTGCCGCCAGCTCGGTCTCCGATCGTCGAGCCGCATGACTCCAACGAGTCTGAAACCGAGGACCGGTACTCCAAGCACGTTTGTCCCGGATTCGGACAATCCACCGGCACGCTTGACCATACCGTAATGTTTGGGGCATGAGTGTGTTCTCCCGACGCGGCATCCGTCCTCCCGGCGCCCCCAGGTCTATCCGCCCGCCACGTCAACTGATCGGCTCCAGCCCCGTGCGCCCGGCAACCGCGGATGGGGAGCCGACCGCCCCCACACGGCCGAGCCCTCCAGCCGGTAGCACACCCCGCAACTCACATGGCCTCAACCAACCGCCGCGCAACACGGGCAGCCTGCCGCAGTACGTATCAAGCCGCAGACGCTCACGGACTCTCCCTGCCGGCATCATCGCTGTCGCCGCAGTCGTCATTGTGTGCGCCAGCGTTCTCGGCAACCGGTTCGGGTCAGCCACCGAAGCTGAAATCACTCCCAGCCCCGCATCCCCCACGCCCCGCACCGTGAACGCCGTCGTGGAACCACCCGCACAAACCGGCTGCTCGACGACGGCCGTCCTGGACACCCCCACCGACCCGACCGGCTGGGCGGAGGAATGGCGCCTGGACAGTGGTCGAGGCGATTTGCTGGACGTGCCGAACTGGCAGGCGTTCTCCGCCGGAGACTGCCTGGTGATCGTCTCCGAACGACACCTGGACACGCCCGCCAAGGTCACCGGTTATCACCTCACCAGCACGGGCGCCGAGGAGCTCTGGACCCGCTCCGGCGATGACCCTGACGGCAAAGACATCAACAGGCTGTACCCGGGTGAGTACGCCCAGTGGTGGGGCGGGTATCTGGCGACCGGGCGCCTGCTGCTCGACCCGTCGACCGGCGACCTGACCCAAGCTCCCTGGGCCGATGAGTCAGGCGTCGTCATCTCCATTGCCGAGGAACTGGCCATCAATTGTCGCCACGCCTACAGCAGCTCCGCCGCCACCTGCTCCGCCTGGGACTGGAATGATGGCAATCCATCACAGCGGTGGAAGCAGGACTATGAGGAAGACATGGTCTATCCGACTATCGGCTTCGGAATGAGCGGCAACGTACAGGATGGCTCGCTCGTGGCCAATACGGAATCCGACTCCGAAAACACCCGCACCTACACCCTGATGTCTCTGGCGGACGGCTCGCTTCACGGTAACTGGCCCAGATCAACGGACGCCGGCGGCTTCCCTGTATTCATTCCAGCACGTGACGGCTGGCTGCTGCTGTCCAAATCCCAGAATCAGGCCGCATTGATCACTTCAGGCGGGGAGGAGGGACAACCGTTCCCGGTCATCGCCGAGCTCCCCACGGTGCTGCTGACCGACGGCGAGCTGCCAATGCTCGCGCAGTTGCGCGCCGCCTACCGCGACGGAGACTTCGACTGGGCGGATGTGGTCCTGCAGTGCCGGGACACTTCTGCGTGCACATTGAACGGGAACGAGGTTGACCTGCCCGAAAGCGTGCTCATAGATACGTATCTCCAAGGCGGCTACTACCAGAGGATGGCGGCACTCACCGCCGATGGTCGCAGCCTGGTACTCCGTTCACGGCCAAATGTGAACGCATGGGCCATTGTCTTCGACACGGAGTCGGGAGAGGTGCTGGTCCCGGAGTATTCGCAGGATCGTTCCAAGGGCCGAGCCCTGGTACGCACGACCGATGACCTGATCCTCATGGGCATCGATTCCGAGGTAATCGCCTATACCCCGTCCTGACCGATTCGAACGCCGTTCCGGGCTGTACGCACACGCCGGTCCGCCGGCGGCAGCGCCCGCTCGGGAAGCGGGCGGAGCCGGAGTCCGCGTGGTGCGTCGGTTTTGCCGATCGGGTCCGGACGGCGAAAGACCGACGAGCCCCTTGCCGTGCCGGTGGCCGTCGGCGGGCTTACAGGCCCAGGTGACGGCGCAGATCCTCCGGCAGGGCGGCCATGGCGTCGGCTACCTCGTCGTCACTCGACTGCGGCTGGGGCTGTGAGGCGTTTGCCGCCCCCTGCCCCGGCATAATGCCGTAGCTGGGGGCCGCCGCGGCTGGCTGGCCCAGCCCGAAGGCGGAGCCGGCCGGGGCGGGCGCGGGGGTCTCCACGGCGCCGTCGGCCCTCTGCGCGCGGGCGGCGGCCGCCTCACGCGCCTGCCGGGCGGCCTTGGCGGGGTTGCCGGAGCGCCCCTTCTTGCCGCCCTTGCGCTTCTTACCCTTGGGAGCCTGCCGGGCCTTGGAGCGTTTGCCGGTGGATGGTAGCGAGCCCATGCCCGGCATGCCGCCGGGACCGCCCAGGGCACCGGGGCCGCCGCCGGCCGTCATGGCCTCCATCATCTTCTTGGCGGCCTCGAAGCGGCTGACCAGCTCGTTGACTGCCTGCACGGTGGTGCCCGAGCCCTTGGCGATGCGGGAGCGGCGCGAGCCGTTGAGGATGGACAGGTCACGGCGCTCGGCGGGGGTCATGGAGCAGACGATCGCCTCGATGCGGTCGACCTCCCGCTCGTCGAAGTTCTCCAGGGCCTCGCGCATCTGCCCCATGCCGGGCATCATGCCCAGCAGCTTCTTCATCGACCCCATCTTGCGCAGCTGGCGCAACTGGGACAGGAAGTCGTCCAGGGTAAAGGTGCCGGAGGCGAGCTTGGCGGCGGCGTCCTCCGCCTCCTTCTCGTCGAAGGCCCGCTCGGCCTGCTCGATCAGGGTGAGCAGGTCACCCATGTCCAGGATGCGGGAGGCCATGCGGTCGGCGTGGAAGCGCTCGAAGTCGTCCAGGCCCTCGCCGGTGGAGGAGAACAGGACGGGGGCCCCGGTCACCCCGCGCACGGACAGGGCGGCACCGCCGCGGGCATCGCCGTCGAGCTTGGACAGCACCACGCCGGTGAAGCCGACCCCGTCGCGGAAGGCGACGGAGGTGTTGACGGCATCCTGACCGACCATGGCGTCCAGGACGAACAGGATCTCGTTGGGGCTGACCGCGTCGCGGATGCGGATGGCCTGGTCCATCATCTCCGCGTCGACGCCCAGGCGGCCGGCGGTGTCGATGACGACGACGTCGTAGCCGTTTGCCCGCCCCTGCTCGACGCCGCTGCGGGCCACCGCCACCGGGTCGCCCACGCCATTGCCGGGCTCGGGGGCCCACACGTCCACGCCGGCGCGCTCGGCCACCACGCTCAGCTGGGCGACCGCGTTGGGGCGCTGCAGGTCGGAGGCGACCAGCAGGGTGCGCTTGCCCTGCTGCTTCAGCCAGCGGCCGAGCTTGCCCGCCAGGGTGGTCTTACCGGCGCCCTGCAGACCGGCGAGCATGATGACGGTGGGGCCGCGGTCCGCCCAGTTGAGCTCGCGGGATTCGCCACCGAGCACCTCGATCAGTTCGTCATTGACGATGCGGACGACCTGCTGGGCCGGGTTCAGGGCCTGCGAGCGGGCGGCGTCCTTGGCCTTCTCCCGCACGGCGGCGGTGAAGGAGCGCACCACCGGCAGGGCGACGTCGGCCTCGAGGAGGGCGCGGCGGATCTCGGAGACGGTGGCGTCCACGTCCGCTTCGCTCAGGCGGCCCTTGCCGCGCAGCGAGTTGAACGAGGCGGTGAGCCGGTCGGAGAGGTTGCCGAACACGCGGGGTCCTTCCTTGGCGCCGGGGCGCAGGTGGTTGGAGGAACGGATGGTGCGCGCCGACGCCGGGGCACGGCGCACGCTTCAGTTCAGGATAGCGGGGAGGGCCCGCGCCGTCCCACCCAAGGGGACGTGCGGGCCCTCACGGCGATGGCCGGGCGGCGTCAGATCGCGGCCTCGCCGCGCTCACCGGTGCGCACCCGGACCACCTCCTCCACATCGGTCATCCAGATCTTGCCGTCGCCGAGCGCACCACCACCGCTGGAGCGGGCAGCGCCGGAGATGGCGCCGATGATGGCTTCTACCTGCGCATCGGTGGTGAGGATCTCCAGGCGGAGCTTGGGCACATAGTCCACCTGGTACTCGGCGCCGCGGTAGACCTCCGTGTGCCCCTTCTGCCTGCCCGCGCCCTGGGCCTCGGAGATGGTCACGCCGCTGCTGCCTGCCAGTTCCAGCGCGGAGATGACGGCGTCGAGCCGGTAGGGCTGGATGATTGCGGTGACGAGTTTCATGGCTCAGGCCTCCTCGGCTGCGGCGGTAACGGGACGGTGCTCCCGGCGGGCGACGACGGTGGCCAGGCGGCCGCCGGTGAGCGACTCGTAGGCGGACTCGTAGTGCTCCGCCTTGTCGGCCCCCAGGTGCTCAGCGTCGGCGGACAGCCGCCAACCGCCCGGGGTGCGGGAGACGATGAACCAGCACAGGGTGGTGATCACCAGGCTGAACCCGACGGCGACGAGGGCGACCAGCACCTGGACGACCAGCTGGGCGGGGCCGTGCCCGTACAGCAGCCCGGTGTCCGCGGAGAGGAAGCCGACCAGGACCGTGCCCGTGAGCCCGCCGACCAGGTGGACGCCGACGACGTCGAGCGCGTCGTCGTAGCCGAAGCGGTACTTCAGGCCCACGGCCATGGCGCACAGGGCGCCGCAGATCACGCCGAGCACCAGCGCGCCCACGGGAGTGACGGAGCCGGCGGCCGGGGTGATGCCGACCAGGCCCGCGACGACGCCGGAGGCCGCCCCCAGGCTGGTGGCGTGGCCGTCGCGCAGGCGCTCGACCAGCAGCCAGCCCAGGACGGCGGCGCAGGTGGCCGCGGAGGTGTTGACCCAGGCCAGGCCGGCCAGGCCGTCCGCGGTGAAGGCGCTGCCGGCGTTGAAGCCGAACCAGCCGATCCACAGCAGGCCGGAGCCGAGCATGGTCAGGGGCAGGTTGTGCGGCCGCATGGGCATCCGCCCGAAGCCGCGGCGCCTTCCGATCAGCACCGCCAGGACGAAGCCGGCGACGCCGGCGTTGATGTGGACCACGGTGCCGCCGGCGAAGTCGATGGGCTCGGCGATGGAGGCGAACCAGCCGTCGCCGGACAGGGCGCCGCCGCCCCAAACCATGTGGGCCATGGGGAAGTAGGACAGGGTCACCCACAGCGGCACGAAGGTCATCCAGGCGCCGAAGCGGGTGCGGTCGGCGATGGCGCCGGAGATCAGGGCGACCGTGATCACCGCGAAGGTCATCTGGAAGGCGACCCCGACGATGACGGGCACGCCGTAGTCGTCGAGCAGAAACTGGCCGGATGAGTCGGTAATGGCGCCGTGCAGGCCGAGTTGGTCGAACGGGTTGGCCAGTATGCCGGCGATGTCGGTGCCGCCGTAGGACATGGACCAGCCGTACAGGATGTACAGGACGCCGACGACGGCGGTGCCGCCGAAGGACATCATCATCATGTTCAGGACCGACTTGGATCGGCTCATGCCGCCGTAGAAGAGCGCGAGCGCGGGAATGGTCATGAGCAGCACGAGCGAGGCGCTCACCAGCATCCAGGCCGTGGCTCCGGTGTCGAGGACCATGAGATCTCTCCCTTCAGTGTGCGAGGGGTTCGCACAGGAGGGAGCCAATCAGGGGCGCGTTCGCCGCCGGTGACGCGCCGGTGACGCGTGCGTGTCAACACCTTGCAAGGTATTGCAACGGTGTTTCAGGCGAGCAGGGCGTCTACGAAGCCCTCGGGGTCGAAGGGCGCCAGGTCGTCCGCGCCCTCGCCGAGCCCGACGAGCTTGACGGGCACGCCCAGCTCCCGCTGCACGGTGACGACGATGCCGCCCTTGGCGGTGCCATCGAGCTTGGTCAGCACGATGCCGGTGATGCCGACCGCCTCGGAGAAGACCTGCGCCTGGCGCATGCCGTTCTGCCCGGTGGTGGCGTCCAGCACCAGCAGCACCTCACCGACGGGGGCGACCTTCTCCATGACCCGCTTGATCTTGCCGAGCTCGTCCATGAGTCCGGCCTTGTTCTGCAGGCGGCCGGCGGTGTCCACGAGCACCACGTCCACGCCGTCGCGGGCGGCCGCGCGGGTGGCGTCGTAGGCGACGGAGGCGGGGTCGGCGCCCTCCCGTTCGGAGCGGACGACCTCGACGCCGACGCGCTCGCCCCAGGTGGTCAACTGGTCGGCGGCGGCTGCGCGGAAGGTGTCGGCGGCACCCATGACGGCCGTCCTGCCATCGGCGACGAGCACCCGGGCCAGCTTGCCGCAGGTGGTGGTCTTACCGGTGCCGTTGACCCCGACCATGAGCACGGCAGCGGCCGGCTCGCCGTCGGCGGAGTTCCAGCCCGCGGCGGGGGTGGGCTTGGCCAGGTTCAGGGAGCGGTCCATGGACGGATCGACCAGCTTCAGCAGCTCTTCGCGCAGCACCCCCCGGATGGCGGCGGGGTCGGAGGTGTCCAGGACCTTCGCCTGGGTGCGCAGCTCGTCCATCAGGGAGGTGGTGACCTCGATGCCGAGGTCCGAGGTGAGCAGGGTGTCCTCGATCTCCTCCCAGTCGGCCTCGGTGAGGTCGCCACGGGACATGACGGCGAGGATGGCCCGGCCGAAGCCGCCGGCGCCGGCCAGGCGCGAGCGCAGGCGCTGCATGCGGCCGGGGATGGACTCGGGGCGCTCCAGGGTGGCGGGCGCGGCCGCCTCCGGCGTCGGCCCGGCCGGGGTCTCCGCTTCGGCGGGGGCCTGCTCCTGCGGCGGGGCGAGCAGGATGTCGTCGGCGCTGGTGGGCTTGTGGGCGCTGACCTCCGGCGGCACCTCTCCGCCGCGGTTGCGCCCCGCGTAGAACCAGATACCGCCGGCGACGGCGAGTACGACGACGACGATGAGGACGATCAGCAAGGGATCCATGATCCCATCATGCCTGATCGCCTACGGGGGCCGGCAAGTGCGTGCGCCCGACGCCGGGCGCCGGCAGGGGCGCTAGCGCTGCGCCGCCGTCTCCCGGGTGCGGCGGGCCGCGGCGGCGTCCTTGTTGCGACGCACCTCGGCGGCCTTGGACTCGGCCGTGTCCATGGCCTTCTCGACCACGTCCACGAGTCCGGAGAAGGACTCGGTGCCCACGTATACGGCGGAGTCGTCCCGGGTCATGAGGTCCTCAAGGCGGGCGTCCTGCGGCACCACCTTGACGGGCTCCTCCTTCTCACGGGCCACCCCCGCCAGGTCACGCAGCCGGTCGCGCCAGGTGGCGACCGGGTAGCGCTCGGCGACGACCAGGCCGAGCACGATCAAGGCGGCGACGAGGACGACGGCGAGGGGGAAGATCATGGAACCCATGGGCATAATTGTGCCTTCCGTTTGTCACAATGCCGCCAAGGTGGGCGCGCTGTGTCGCCCACCGGACAGCGCCGTGTTGGTCACAGTCGGTCACGGTTACCCGCGCCGACTGCTCGCCCACATGCTGAGCCCGGCTACTGGGCGGCGGATGAGAGCCGTTGGGAAACCGCCTGAGTCACGCCGTCGCGCATGGTGATGCCGTACAGGGCGTCGGCGATCTCCATGGTGCGCTTCTGGTGGGTGATGATGATCAGCTGACTGGAGGCGCGCAACTCGGTGAAGATGTCCAGCAGCCGCCCCAGGTTGGTGTCATCCAGGGCCGCCTCCACCTCATCCATGACGTAGAACGGCGAGGGCCGGGCACGGAAGATCGCCACTAGCAGCGCCACGGCGGCCAGCGAGCGCTCCCCACCGGACAGCAGCGACAGGCGCTTGACCTTCTTGCCGGCGGGGCGGGCCTCAATGTCGATGCCGGTGGTGAGCATGTCATCGGGGTCGGTGAGCACCAGGCGCCCCTCGCCGCCGGGGAAGAGCCGGTCGAAGACGATCGCGAACTCGCGGGCGGTGTCCGCGTAGGCCTGAGTGAACACCTCCTGCACGCGCTGGTCCACGTCTTCAACGATGCGCATCAGGTCGGCGCGGGACTGCTTGAGATCGGCGAGCTGCTCGGCCAGGAAGCGGTGGCGCTCCTCCAGAGCCGCGTGCTCCTCCAGGGCCAGCGGGTTGACCTTGCCCAGCCGCGCCAGGTCCCGGTTCGCCCGCGCCAGCCGCTTCTCCTGCTCGGCGCGCACGTAGGGCCGACCGGTCGGGTGCGCGGCGGGCTCGGACCGCCCCGTCCGGGTGTTCTCCTGCGCGTCGGGCGCGTCGGCGGCACCGTCCCGGTCGGCAGCGGCCTCGGCGGCGGCTTCCGCCTCCGCATCCGGCACGAGCATGTGGGGACCGTACTCCTCCACCAAGGGGTCCAGCTCCAGGCCAAGCTCGTTCATGGCGCGCTCGGCCAGATTCTCCAGGCGCAGCTTCTGCTCGGCGCGGGCGATCTCGTCGCGGTGGGCGGCGTCGGACAGGGCGGCGAGTTCACCGGCCAGAGCATCCAGCTGCTTGCGCACATCGGCGGCCGCGGCGGCGGCATCGGCACGCTCGGCCTCGATACGGGTGCGTTCGCTCTGGGACTGTTCGACCCAGGTGCGAGCGGTCTCGGCGGCGGTGCGGGCCTGGTCGCGCACCTGCGCCGCCGTTGCCAGCCGCGCCTTGCGAGCCTGCTCCGCGCGGGCGGCGGCGGCGCGCTGCTCGCGTTCGCGCCGGGCGGCCCGGCGCAGGGAGTCGGCGCGGCCGCGGCCGCTGCGCTCCCGCTCCTCCGCGGTGCGCAGGCTCAGCCGTGCCTCCGTCTCGGCGGTGCGGGCCGCGGAGGCGGCGGCGGTGGTGGTCTCGCGGGTGGCGCGAGCGGCATCGATGGCGGCGTCGAGGTCATTCTCCCCGGTGGGTGCGGCCCTGCCTCCGGGCGCGGACAGGACCGCCGGCGCCTGGTTCTCGACCTCGGCGAGGGCGGCCTGGGCGGTGGCGAGTTCGGCGGCGCGCTGCGCGGCCTCCGCCTCGGCGCGCTCCAAGACGCGGCGGGCACGACCGGTCTCCTCGCGGGCGGCGCGGGCCGCGGAGTTCAGCCGGGCGCGGTTCTCGGCCACGCGGGCGGCCTCGGCGTCGGCGGCGCGCAGCCGCTCCAGCGCGGTGGCGACGGCCTTGCGCGCGGCGGCCTCCTCGGCGCGGGCGGTATCGAGCTCGTCGGCGGCGGCGTGCTCGGCCTCCTGCGCGGCGGCGGCGCGAGCGGCGGCCTCGTCGTAGGCAGCGGCCAGGGCGAGCACGGAGGAGGCGCCCTCCCCGGCGCCGGTGGCCCAGGTGGGGGCGAGCACGTCGCCGTCGCGGGTGGCGACCACGGCGCCGGGTACGGCGGCGCGCAGGGCCTGGGCCGCCTCCAGGTCGGGTACCACCCAGGCGTCGGCCAGCAACGCGTTGAGGGTGCGGGTCAGCGCGGCGGATTCGGCGGTGACGAGCGCGGCTGCCGGCCGAGCACCGGCGGGGGCAGCTTCCGGGACCGCGGGTTCGGCAGCGGGCGGGCCTGCCGCGCCGTCGGCGTCGGGACCGGAAATGATCAGCCGCAACCCGCCGCCGTCTTCGCTGCGGGCGTGGGCGAGGGCGGCGACGGCGGCATCGGTGTCGGCGACGACCGCGGCGCCGGCCAGCTCGCCTAGCAGGCCGGCCAGGGCGTCTTCCCAGCCGGCGGCTACCGTGACCGCGCCGGCGAGCGGGCCGAGTATGCCGGGCAGGCCGGCGTCGGTCAGGTCGGCGGTGGCATCCTGAGCGCGCAGGGACAGTGCGAGGGCGTCACGGCGGGCGGTCCAGGTGGCCAACTCGGCGGCCGCCTCACGACGGGTGTCGGTGGCGGTGGCGACGACGTCGCGGACGGCGTTCAGCGCGGCGGTGGCCGCCGCGTGGGCGGCGGCGGCACGGGCCTGCTCGCCAGCCGCGGTGTCGGGCCGGTCGGCGTCGGCCGATGCTTCGGGGCGGTCCGCGTCGGCGGACGTGGCCTCCTCCAGGGCCCGGACGGCGGCGGCGTCGCGGCCCTCCGCGGCGGCCAGAGATGCCCGGGCCTGCTCGACGGCGGCGCGGGCGGCCTCGTGGCGGGAGCGGGCCGAAGCGACGCGGCCCCAAGCGCGGGCCAGCAGCTCGCGATGCTCGGCGCGCCGGGTCTGCAGCGCCGCGAGTGCCTGCTCGGCGGTGGCGGCGGCGGCCTCGGCGTCGACGCGTTCAGCGGTGGCGTCCGTCAGTGCGGTACGGGCGGCCTCAATGGCGGCGGCCAGTTCCGTCTCCTCGGCGGCGGCCTCCTGGGCCCGGCGCTCCAGTTCCTCCGGATCGGTGCCGACGGCGGGGCCCGGCGCGGCGGCCAGCCCGCGCACGCGCTCCGCGGCGACGTCGGCCAGGGCGGCCAGGGATTGGGCGGCGCCCGTCAGCTCCTCCCAGGTGGCGGTGGCGCGGGCCAGCCGCTGCCCGGAGGTGGCCTCGACGGCGGTAAGTTCTTCCAGCCGGACGCGGGCGACTCGCTCGGACTCCTCAATGCCGGCGCGGCGGCGGTCCAGGCGGGCCCGATCCTCCTGGCCGGCGTCCAACAACGACTGGACCTGCACGACGTCGTCGGCCAGCAGCCGGGCGGTGGCGTCGCGGACCTCCGCCTGGATGACGTGGGCGCGGCGGGCGACGGCGGCCTGCCGGGCGAGGGGGCCGAGCTGTCGATGCAGTTCGGCGGTAAGGTCGGTGAGCCGGGTCAGGTCGGCTGCCATGGAGTCGAGTTTGCGCAGCGCCCGCTCCTTGCGGCGCCGGTGCTTGAGAACGCCGGCGGCCTCCTCGATGAAGCCGCGCCGCTCCTCCGGGGTGGCGGTGAGCACCGCGTCGAGCTGTCCCTGACCGACCACCACGTGCATCTGCCGGCCCATGCCCGTGTCGGACAGGAGTTCCTGGACGTCCAGCAGGCGGCAGGTGTTGCCGTTGATCTGGTACTCGCTGCCGCCGCCGCGGAACAGGGTGCGGGTGATGGTCACCTCGCTGTAGTCGATGGGCAGGGCGCCGTCGGTGTTGTCGATCGTCAGGGAGACCTCGGCGCGGCCGAGCGCGGGGCGGGAGCCGGCTCCGGCGAAGATGACATCGGCCATGGAACCGCCGCGCAGGTTCTTTGCGCCCTGCTCCCCCATGACCCAGGTCAGGGCGTCCACCACGTTGGACTTGCCCGAGCCGTTGGGGCCGACCACGGCGGTGATGCCCGGCTCCAGGCGCAGGGTGGTCGACGAGGCGAAGGACTTGAATCCCTTCATCGTCAACGTCTTGAGGTGCACACGCCAACGATAGCGGGAAGCGGGCGAAAACCCGCAGTCCGCCGCCATGAACACGCGTTTGCGTCAGGCTCACGAGTTTTAGAGCTTTGCGGGCGCTGCGCACGTGCAAACCTCTAAAACTCGTGTATTCGAGAGGAAGGCGTGTGCGTCTGGCGCAGAGGGGTGTTCTTGACGCACCGGCGTACGCGGTGCCCGGCGCTTCGCCCCTCACGGCGGTGGGGACAGCGAGCGCTCCAGCAAGCGACCTTGACACCAGCGCTTGCGGTCGAGCAGACTCTCCACGTCAAGCGGACTTAACACTACCCATCCCGATTGGAGTGCCCGTGCTCGACATTGCGAACCTGTCCAAACGCTTCGGGAGCCTGCAGGCTCTCGACGCCCTGTCCCTGCGCCTAGGTGACGGTGAGATCGTGGGCTTCGTGGGTGCCAACGGCGCCGGCAAGTCCACCACCATGCGCATCGTCATGGGGGTGCTGACCGCCGACGCCGGCTCCGTGACCTGGGACGGCGCGCCGGTGGGTGCCGCCGAGCGTCGTCGCATCGGCTACATGCCCGAGGAGCGCGGCCTGTACCCGAAGATGAAGGTCGGTGAGCAGCTGACCTACCTGGCCCGCCTGCACGGGGTGACGGCCGACGCCGCCCGGCGGGCCGGCGAGCAGTGGACCGAGCGGCTGGACATCGCCGCCCGGCGCGACGACGAGGTGCAGAAGCTCTCCCTGGGCAACCAGCAGCGCGTCCAGTTGGCGGCCGCCCTGGTCTCCGACCCCGACCTGCTGATCCTGGACGAGCCCTTCTCCGGCCTGGACCCGGTGGCCGTGGACGTGATGAGTCAGGTGCTGCGCGAGCGGGCAGCGGCCGGGGTGCCCACGCTGTTCTCCTCCCACCAGCTCGACGTCGTGCAGCGGCTGTGCGACCGCGTGGTCATCATCCGGGAGGGCCGGCTGGTTGCCGACGGCACCGTGGCCGAGTTGCAGGCGGGCGCCGAGCCGCGCTGGCGCGCCGTCGTCGAGGTCGCCGGCGAGCCCGAGGCCGCCGTCGGCGCCGCCACCGCCATGCTGGCCGGAACCCCCGGAGTGGAGGCGAGCGCCGAGCCCATTGCCGAGGGTGCGCGGGTGACCGTCGTGGCCGGCGGCCCCGACGAACAGCGATTGTTGGAGGCGGCCCAGCGCCTGGGTCGGCTGCGTGAGCTGGGGCCCGTGACCCGCCCGCTCACCGAGATCTTCCGCGACGTGCTTGCCGCCCCCACCGCATCCCCCGCCCCCACGACCGGACAGGAGGCCTGAGCCGTGCCCGCCCCCGAACACTCCAACACCACCATCTCCCGCTCACAGGAGATCCGCCTGGTAGCCGGCCGCGAGCTGCGCACCCAGTTGTTCAAGCGCTCGGCGGTGATCTCCACACTCATCATGCTGGTCCTCGCCGTCGGCGGCATCCTCGTGGTCGCCCACCTGACGGGCGGCGAGGACGAGCCCTACCGGCTGGGCGTTTCCGCGCCCGATGCCGAAACAACCACGGCACTGGTCTCGGTCCTGGGCCAGGTCAGCGACAGCAACGGCCTGACCGTCCAGGTCACCGATGTCTCCGACACCGACGCCGAGGCGGCGCTCGGCATCACCGCCGATGACGGCGACGTGGACATGGTGCTCGACCTGACCGGCCCCTCCCCCGCGCTGAAGGTCAGCGAGGAGGGCAACGCCGACCAGGCGGTGGTCGCCGCCGTAACGAACGTGCTCCAACAGTCGGCCCTGTCCGAACAGATCACCGCCCTGGGCGGCGAGCCCACCCAGGTGGCGGCATCGGTGGCGGGGGCCGTGCCCCAGGTGGAGGCCCTCGACCCACCCGACCAGGACTCCGCCGACTTCGGCGCACGCTACTCCGTCCTGCTGATCGTCGACATCCTGCTGTTCATCATCGTCATGGGCGGCGGCCAGACGATCGCCATGGGCGTGGTGGAGGAGAAGTCCAGCCGCATCGTGGAGATCCTGCTGGCCTGCGTGCGGCCCACCTCCCTGCTGGCCGGCAAGGTGATCGGAACCGGCACCGCGGTGCTGGTCTCCTACGGGTTGATAGGGATCATCGCCGGCGTGACGGCGAAGCTGAGCGGCGTACTGCCCGAGGGCGCGGTCGACATCGATACCGTGCTGGTCGCCATGATCGTTTGGATGATCGTCGGCTACGCGATCTACGCGGTCGGCTACGCCGCCGCCGGCGCGCTGGTCAGCCGCCAGGAGGACGTGGCCAGCGCGGTCATGCCGCTGACGATGACGCTGATGATCCCCTACGTGCTCTCCTTCGTGATGGCGCTGGGCGACTCCTCATCCCTGCTGTACCGCGTGCTGGCCTACCTGCCGCCCTTCTCCCCATTCCTGATGCCGGCGCGGCTCGTGCTCGGCGTCTCGTCCTGGGGCGAGCAGGCGGCAGCACTCGTGCTCGCACTGGTGTTCATCCCGGCATTCGTGTGGCTGTCGGCGCGGATCTACACGCGGGCCGTCACGCGCACCGGCGCCCGGGTCCCCCTGAAGGAGGTCCTGTCCCGGCGTCCCGCCTGACAGCGGGCCCGTTCCCCGTCCCCTCACCGCATCGCCCCCTC